>JBGVFH010000043.1:0-60024 GCA_045120955.1 Eubacteriales bacterium
TGTTTTACACTTGAGCGAATATACGGCGAACCGAGCATATCCGTTGTTGACAGCGACGGCAACGCTCTGCAGTGCAAAACAGAAAGCTCAGAAGGCGCTGTCACGTATTTCTTCTCGCCTGCCTCAAGCGAGCAGTTAAAGAGCGAATACGAAAAATATGCGGTCGCATACACCGAAGATTATATAAAATACGCCTCGGGCGGCTATATGGTAGTAGACCAAACCTTTGCTGTGGCGGCATCTCATCTGCTGCCCGACTCTCCCGCATATGAAAAGCTCGAAAGCACGAAGTTCAGCTTCGGTCAGAACAAGCCATACACCGTCAAAAAGCAAGAGATCACAACATACGGATATACAAAGTGGGGCGAAAATTGTTTTTCCTGTCTTGTCGATTTTGCAGTTGACGTAACGACCTCCTACAATGTTGAACAAAAGGATCAGCACGACGAAGTAAAGGGCATGGAGCTGTTCTTTTCATATATAAACGGAAAATGGCAGATAGTCGGACTCAATATGTAAAGTCTCGGAATATTAATGCCCGAGATACCGCCTTTTGTACCGACGGCAACCAATAATTTTTTTGCACAGCAAAAGGGCACCCTGATACGCAAAACGTATCAAGGGTGCCCTTTATTGTTTTAAAGGATTTTGCCGTTTTTATACGGTGAGAACGGCACTCAAAACAAATTCCACGGATATTCGCTCTGCGGCATACACTCCGTGCGCTCGCCATTGTATGTCAGCGCACACGACCAAAGAGCCGCCGTGCACCTGTTGTCGTGTGAGCCGTACTTTCCGTCTCCGCACAGCGGATGCCGTCTGCCGGCAAACTGCGCCCGTATCTGGTGCGTGCGCCCTGTGTGAAGTATGACTCTGACAAGCGATACATCCTTTCCGCTCTCTGTCACAGCACTGCCGATGACCTCATACGAGAGTGATGCATCCTTTACTCCCTTGCGGCTTCGTTTACATATGAATGTTTTTCTTTTTGTTCTGTCATAGAAAAGGAGGTCATGCATCTCCCCTGACATCTCGTCTTGTGAAAAAGCACCCTCGCATACGCAGAGATATTCCTTTTGGACATCTCTGCACCGAACAGCCTCGCAGAGCCCTGCCGTAGCTTTTTTGTCAATAGAAACGAGCATTGCGCCGCCCACGGGCTTGTCAAGTCGGTGGCAGGGCTCGGCATAAGCAACTTTGAGCGTATCCCTGACAAGCTGTACGACACTTCCCTCTCCCTTGTCCTCGGACTCGGCGCCGACAGGTTTTTTCACTATAACACAGCCCTTATATCGGCGCAGTATCTCTATTTTTGCACTATCACCGTTATCTTCCCTGCACATCATGCTCTTTTTACAAAAACGGCGGCGTTTATGTTCTTACCCTTCTCGCTGAAATTACGCTCATATTCGGTCATGACATTATCTTTATTATACTCGCTGTTATGCAGATCCGTAGTCTGCCAAAGAACGTCAAAGCCCGCCTCCTTAAACTGCTCAAGCGAGAATTCAAAGAGCCCGTCATTGTCCGTTTTAAGTCTGAGCTCAGCGCCGTCTTTGAGAAGCGTTTTATATATATCAAGCTTTGAAATATGCGTGAGGCGGCGCTTTGCGTGTCCTTTTTTGGGCCACGGGTCGCTGAAGTTGAGATATATTCTGTCAAGAGACTCGGGCGGGAAAAACTCGGTGAGGGTCTGAGCATCCCCAATAATAAAACGAAGATTGTTTATGATATCATCCTCGTTTTGCTCCATCGCTTTTTCAAGTGCGATGACCATAACATCCCTTACCTTTTCCATTGCGTAAAAATTAAGCTCCGGATGGTTTTTTGCGTTCGTACAAATAAACGCACCCTTGCCGCAGCCTATCTCAAGGCATATAGGCGCCTCATTTTCAAACGGAAGCATGGGATTTTTAAAGATTTCTTCCTTTTCGGGGGCAAGAAATTGTGAACAATTAGTTATTCTTTGCTCTCCGTTCTTTTTTTTTCGCATTCTCATATTGATATTTTCTCCGATATTTGATATTATATAATAAGTAGCCGCCGTATGCCCGAGCGGGAAACGGCGCTTTGGCTGTATAACTCAGATCGTTACAGCCCACATACCGTATTCTATCACAGTACGGTAGATTTGTCAAAGATTTTTGATCGTTTGGAGGCAAACATGGATAAAAACGCATTTTTGAGAGAGCTTGCTCTCATATTGCGGCAAAGAGGACTGACTGACGAGGAAATCCGCATCCGTATAGAAAAGATATCCTCTTTCATTGACGGACTCAGTCAGGAGGAGCGTAACGCTGTCATCGGGGGAAATCCCAATGTTGCGGCAATAGCCGACAGACTCTTTCCTAAAGACACCGCACCACGCCCCTCAGATAAACCCGTAACGCATGGGCAGAGCTCTGCCGTGCAGAGCAACCCGCCCGCTCCCACCACCTCCCCCTCGCAAAAGCCTGCAGTGCAGAAAAAGCCTGCCGAGAGCGGTGCCGACACATTTAAGATCACAAGTGACTACAAAAAGAATTCCGCACAGAACGTAAGCCGCGAGCCGTCCGCTACTGCACGTAATGTAGCTGAGATACGCCGCAGAGACGAGGAAAAGCTCAAGCAGCTCAAGACAGAAGCGCAAAAGCCTCGCAAAAAAGCGAGCACAGGCACGGTTTCGCTGTCGCAAAAATACGAAAGCGAACGCAACTTCTGGGTGATATTCTTCTGCTGTATACCGATACTTTTCTTTATAGCGGCAGTAGCATTGAGCATCTTTGCGGTTTTGTTCTTCGGGCTTATCGCTGTGATAATCATACTCGTTGCAATTCTCGCCATAGCAGTTGCGGCGGGCAGTGCGGTATCACTTGTCGGACTCATTTACGGAATTACGCAAATGATTTCCAATCCCGCAATAGGTCTTTATGAGGCGGGAATGGGAATTTTGGTAGCAGGAATAACCATGCTTGTCGGTGTGCTTATATACAATGCGGCAATACGCTTCATCCCTTGGATAATGAAAAAGCTAAAGCTGCTTTTCAAGTTTGCACTTAAAAAGCTCGGGGTCCTTGCCGAATATCTGAAAGGAGTGTGTGCCTCGATATGAAACCGACATCAATAATTTTTCTTGTCCTTTCGATAATTCTGATAATCACAGGATACGTCAGCTGTGAGGTTGCTACAGGCATGGCTGAGACCGAGGGCATCTCCCTCTACAACGAGGAAACAGACGAAGACGGAAACCGCATCAACACGATGTATTTCAACTCAAACGAGTATGACAGAATAGAGGTAAATCTTACCGAGGCGTCTGTTTTTCTTTGCATAGGAGACGAAGAAAAGGTCGTACTCAAAAACTACACCGAGGGAAGCATCTCCGGCATGGAAAGCGGTGTTTCTTACATAATCAGCGACAACGCAAGTGCGTTTGAAATGATAACCTCAGGCAGCTTCAATTTTTCGTTTATGGGGCTGCGTCACTATTGGCATGACAGAGACATTCTCTCAAGAGACAAAGAGGTATACATATATACAACAGCCGAGACGGTACTCAACGGCATTGACATTGTGCTCGGCGACGGTACCGTAAATATAGACAAGTATACGGCTACCTTCGACGTAATGGCAGATGTGAAAAAGGGTAACGTAGTCATCAAGGACTCAAGTGCCACAGCATTCAACATCACAGGCACGGACTGCGACCTCACGGCTGAAAACAGCAGTGCTCAAAGATTTCATGCTACTGTCACAAACGGCAAGCTCTCGCTCAAAAACACGGATGTTTCCTCTCTGACTCAGCTCAACGTAAAAACGGCAGGAGAGGTCAAGGTCGAGCTTGCGGGTGAGCTTTCCGAATACATAATCACGGCGTATGCTTCAAAGGACGTTACCATAAACGGCGAAAACAAGGGTACGCAGTACCCGCCCCAGACATCCGACGGAGAAGAAGGCTCGAGTGACAGCGGCGAGGTTACGGGAACGAAAACGCTCGACATCAGCGTAACAAGCGGCACTGTTTCTATAAAAACGAAATAACGTATAGAACTAAAAAACACAAGAAACGGAGGTGCAACAATGGATAACAACAATAACGACAAAGAAAAAAGTCTGGAAATGCTGTTCTCTGAAAACGAAGATGGCGACTATTCCTACGAAAAGCAAAGAAAAGGCTACAACCGTTCCAACCACATGAGAATGGCAAGATACAGACGCAACCGCACAAAAAAGACGGTACTGATGATCCTTGTAGCGGTCGTCCTGCTCACTCTTTGGATAATTGCGGCTGTCTCTATCGTAAAACACGTAAACGGCACCGATACCACCGACCCCACCGACACGTCAAACGGCACGGACAGCTCACAGGGCAGCACGATCGGGGACAATAATGACAGCTCTGTAAACAACGGAGATAACGGCACGGACAATGCGCTTTCATATACAAGCGAAAAAATGGGCGTAAATGCCTACAAAACCGGCAAACTTATACTAATAAACTCTACATACAAGTATGACTACACCGCCGATACATATCTGACAAAAGAGCTTGTCAGCGCATATTCATACGCAAACGGTGCCTTCTCCGTATCATACCAAACAGATAAAATAAGAATTGATACGATAAAGGCAATGAACGAGATGTTTGCCGCCTTCAAGGCGGAAACGGGACTGACGGGATTTTCTCTTCGTCCCGACTACGCCTACTGCACACACGACCAACAGCAGGCGTGGTATGACGCAACCGAGAAAAAGCGCGGGGAGAGTGCTCCGAGCTACGAATTCAAGGGAGGCGAGAGCGAGCATGAGACGGGACGTTCGTTTGACATAAAGGTAGAGGTCAACGGCGAGGCTGTAGCCGTCAGAAATGCAGACTCGGCATACCTGTGGATATATGACAACTGCTACAAATACGGCATCGTCTACCGATACCCGAGCGACAAAACCGCTGTTACCGGCGTCAGCATGGCGGCTGACTCGACACACGCAGACCACTTCCGCTATGTAGGAAAAGCGGCGGCGGCAGCTATGCACGCAAACAACTGGTGTCTCGAGGAATTCATTATAGAAATAGAAAAATACACCTACAACGGTGAACATTTAAAGGCTGAAGGCGCTGACGGAACAAAGTACGAGATGTATTTCTATCCGGCAACGGCAGGGGCTGATACCGAGGTAAAGGTTCCCGAAGGCATGGAGTATGAGATATCGGGCAACAACATCGACGGCTATATCGTGACAGTTACAACGCAAGCCGCAACAGCAGCAGAATAAAGCATAAAGCACAAAACCGTGCAGACAAGACTCGCTTGTCTGCACGGTTTTGTTTTTCTTTTCTGTCTAAGTGATATAAAACTGCTTATTTCGCAGTATTTATTTTTTTGGCACCGTTATGATATAGCATCCCGTATTATCCGCGGAAACGGTCGCAGATACAAATCCGTCGGGAAAACAAAGCGTGCCGTCCTCGGCGGGAGCTTGCCGTGAGATAAGATAACCGTCAGCGCTGTACCAAGCATTCTCTTTCATTGAAAGTATGTACTCTTCAAGCGTCAGATGATTGTTATATATTATCTTTGCATGAGGCTGTCCCACATACCGCAGATGCCACGGCTCAAATCTGATATTCGTTATTTCTTCCCCATACGACGGATAGCGAATAATAAAGCCGTACTCCCATGAGTGAGAATTGACAAATCTGCCTGCCTCCGACTTTATAAATCCGTCGCCCGAAAAATACGCAACATACACATCTGCCGCAAGCCCCGTCTGATGCTCGCTTGCCCCCACAGCCGTCGCCGTAAGAGGATCCTCTTCATACAATGTCTGCTGCATCTGCGCATCTCTGTAATCACTCGATACATATAGTCGCTCCCCCGTTTTCTCGGTTACTGCCGCAGAGAGCTGTGCGTATGCGCTGTGCATACAATCATTAAAGTACACACCCGTCGCTTTGTATTCAGACACATCGGGGCAAAAAGACTGCGGGAGCATATATTCCGTATTCACCAGCATCATGCTTTGATCCACGCTTACCCTGCCATCCTCGGACAAGCTTTCTATCGGTATATACTCCACAGCCTGCGGCTCTACAGTACCTATATCGACCTTACTGCAGTTAAGTCCTATACGTTCCGCAAATACGTATATCCTATCGTATTTGTACACAGCCGCCGTAACCGCCGCTGAAACTACCGTTATGACGACAGCCGCTGTCAACAACAATTTCGTTCTCTTTTTCATGCTTGTCCTCCGGTAAAACATATATCAGTATTATAACACCAAGGCTCACCCGATTTCAAGCATAGCAAAGAAATGTTTATATTCACTCACCCGCACGCAACAGGCAGGGACAGTTTCGGCAAAACAATAAATGCCGCCCGACGCTTCCTACTCTCCCCACAGCGCCGCAAGCTCTCCTGATACGGAGAGCGAATTGTCGGTCAGCGCCGCATATCCGTACACGGCGCACCCTGCGTATCCTGTGAGCTTTCTTGCGTATTCTATCTGTGCGGTTAGCTCCCCCTTGCTGTAGCTTCCCTCCGTATATCTGTAAGCAGCAAGGCAAGGTATGAGCACCGTATCAGTCCCCGACAGCGCTGTATTCCACCAATCGGCAAGCCTGATAAAATCAGCCGACTCATCACCTATGCCCCAATATAACTGCGGAGCGACATAATCAACATTCCCCTCTCTTGCAAAGCTCAGCGCATCGCAGTATATCTCATAATAAGCCTCAAGCCCCGCTGTCCCCGCACCGCCCTCCGAGACGGAATTTTTCCAAATGCCGAACGGAGCTATACCGAAAAGGCAGTTTTTGTTTGCTTTCTTTACAGCTATTTTGCAAACACGGACAAGCGTATTTACGCAGTCACGTCGAAAATCGTCAAGCGACATCGTACCGCCGTACTTTGCATATGCGTCGGAGTCGTCAAACACAGCCATATCTCCTCCCTCATCATACACGGGATATGGATAGAAATAATCGTCAAATACCACGCCGTCAACATCATAGTTCTTGACTATTTCATATACCCCGTCGGAGATAAGCGTGCGCACCTCAGGTATGCCGAGATTGAAGTACAGCTTTCCGTCGGCATACTGCACCGTCCACTCGGGGTGAAGTGCGGCAGGCTCGTCCTCACACAGCTCATCTGCTGTTGCGGGGTCTTGTTTGCTTCCGGATAAAACTCTGACCGGATTTACCCATGCGTGCACCGAGATACCCTTGCTGTGAGCGGCGGATATCAGATAAGCAAGCGAATCAAAGCCGCCGTCAGCCGCCTCCCCTCTCCTGCCGCTGACATAATGCGACTGCGGAAAAATACTGCTGTTATACAGCGCATCGGAGCAGGGTCGGACCTGAAAGAATATTGTGTTGGCACCCAGACGTGCCGCATTCTCCACGATATTGTCAAGCTCCGAAGAAAGCTGTTGCTCGCTCATATCCCGCTGTGACGGATAGTTTATGTTTGATACCGTAGCAATCCACACCGCCCGTATACTCTCTTGTCCGACGAGGAGAGTTTGTCCCTTATCCGTCACGGAAAGAACAGGGATGCTCGCCTGACCGCCCCCGATATTCTTTTTATCGCCGAGCGCCTGCTCACCCTGCATTATAGAGTATATCCCCCAAAATATCAGCGTTACCGCAAGAATGTACGACAATATTATAAAAACCGTATAAACCAGCCTTACATTTCCCTTTTTTGACATCATTTTGACTATCCTCTCCGCCATATATTTTCTCTCTTGTTAATACATATTCAACCGACGCTTCAAATATTCCTGTTTCGGGTAATTTTTTCACTCTCCAAAAAAAGAATTTTTTCTTCTATTGCACAAACCTACACCGTATGGTAAAATATAATATCAAATCCGAAAGAATGAAAGGCAACATGAAAAAGGTAAACATATACACAGACGGAGCCTGCAAAGGCAACCCCGGACCCGGCGGCTGGGGAGCTATTCTCGTATTCAACGGAATAGAAAAAGAACTGTCGGGCGGCGAGCGGTCTACAACAAACAACCGAATGGAGCTGACCGCTGTAATACAGGCACTCTCCGCACTAAAGGAGCCATGCGAGGTCGAGCTGTGCTCAGACTCAAAATATGTGCTCGATGCACTCACAAAAGGATGGGCAAAGGGCTGGCAGAAAAACGGCTGGAAAAAGGCAGACAAAAAGCCCGCACTCAATCCTGACCTTTGGCAAAGACTGCTCGAGCTTGTTGATACGCACAAAATGACATATATTTGGGTAAAGGGTCATGAAGGGCACGAATACAACGAGAGATGCGACAGCATGGCAGTAGCAGAAGCTGCAAAATTTATCGGAAAATAAACAAGGCGGGCAATGCCCGCACCCGTCCTCCCGCCTATTGTATCTTTGGGTTTTCTTTAACTCAACCAAACGGCGGAGCGTAACTTCGCAATTTCCTATGCAAACAAAAAAGCCTTCCCGACGATGGGAAGGCTTTTTTGCGGTCTTTTCTGTTAATACAGCCTTTTTTCGATTTTTACGGCTTACAGCTTCCGCAGGGTGAGTATCCGTCGGATATAAGCTCCTCTCTCGTTCCCGTGTAGGTCTGCTTGTTTGACTCGCTCATATCCTTTACCGAAGAGCAGGTAGGATAGTGAAATTTCTTTGAACCTGTGTTCAGTATATACTCGCTCTCCTCACCGTTGCTTTCCTGTGCCGTGCTCTCAGATGCTTCCGTGCTATCCGAGGCAAGCTTGCTTGTGCCGTCGGCATAATTTATCACAATTCCCGGCTGGACATTGTAGCAGTAAACGCAAAAGCTGATGCCGTCTCCGTTATCCTCAACAGAATGTGCTTCCATGAGCACACCGCTCGCCACAAGGTCATCTCCGTCAAATATCGGTGTCACTCTGTAAAGAACATGATTTCCCGTTTCCTTTATGTAATCGGCTGTCATGTTCTCAAATACAAGCATACCGTCCACATTCATGTATCTCGTGCCCGTTATGAGATTTTGTTTGTTTGCATTTTCGCTTGTAAGCTGCCAGCCTATAAGATGACAACGGTTATACAGATACTTTCCATCGACGTTGTCATACTTTACGGTCTGCCATCCCGAGGGCTTTACGCTTCCTATGGACCCTCTCTCCTCTGTCGGCATAGTATCTGTGGAAATACCCGCATACACCGTAGTGCACCGCCCAAAGCTGTCAAGCTCACCGTACAGCTCAAATGATGCCGTGGTATACTCACTATCCTCAAAAAACGGAACGTTGTCATTTATAACCGTATACGGCTCTCCCGAATATTTCGGGACGGATGCAAGCTCAAGTACAGGTGCTTTTACGATCTCGCTCGGTGCCGTATTTGAGATCACTCCGTTTTCGGTGCTGACCGTGCTGTTCGACGATAAGCCCAAGCTATCGTCAGTCAAATTTTGAGGTACGCCGAAGCACGACGCAAGCGTCAGCAGGACCGTAAGCATCAGGCAGAGCATACCTATTTTTGTCTTTATAATTTTTTTCATTTTCTGACCCATACCTCCTCGGTAATTTTTTCATGTGAATTACCCGAAAAATCAATACTGCTCTCAAGCACGTACCCCTTATCCGACGGAACAAACGGAAACTTCTTGTCTGAGGGGTATTTTCTGTTCCAGCGGTACATGATTATCCCATCCGCCCGTGCCGCATACTCGCTAACGTGCTCAAGCTCAAAAAAGCATATATCGGCACTCCCCGCCTCAGAAAAATTCTGACTGACGATAATGTTATCTGCCGCAAAGCCTTCAAAAAGAGGGCGGGAATAATCGCTGATATATAGCTTTCTCTCAGCGCATATCGACAAAAGACGCTCCGTGAGCTTTTTGTCACGGCTCTGCCGCCTTCTGTTAAAGCTCATACCCATAGACTCGTCAACGCATACGCACATTATCATATATATCGCACCTCCCGTCAACTATCTTTATGTCGCACACACACAATTCTTCACCGTCGACCCTGAAGCTGATCTTGTACTTTGTATAATCCATAGTGTACATCCTTTGCGGATCATGCTGATACGAGGGTCGGGGGTCGTTTTTAAGTATATCGCAAATAACCTCTCTGTCCTCGGGTTCTATCATATCTATCAGCCCGTCAGAGAAGCGCACCGTGAGCGCATATCCGACAAACTCATCGGCAAATCCGCCAACAGCGTCGGGATGTGAGTCTGTGTAGGGGATATACGGCTTTATATCAATTATAGGTGTACCGCTCTGTATGTCCGCACCGAAAACCTCAAGCACACTGCCGTAGCGCTCCGTACTGACAATACCGCCGAGCCGCACGGACGAAAGACCGATGCCGTTCGGTCTGTTGGGTGATCGGGTCGAGAACACACCGACACGCTTGTTTCCGCCGAGCCTTGGAGGGCGCACGGTGGGACTCCATTCATCCTTTACCGACATATGCGAGAACTGCCACAGCAGCCACAAATGAGAGTATCCTTCAATTCCCCGCAACGCCTCGTTGTTCCTGTACTTTTCTTCAAATATTATATACGAGACAGAGTTCGGTACAAGTCCGCTCTGCCTCGGTATGCCGAACTTGTCATTATATCCGTTGTAAATTTTTGCGATAGCTTCTATTTGCATTCTGCTCTTCTCACCTCGGACAAAGAAAACTTTTCTTTATTTTAGCATATATCCTGTTCTATTTCAATAAAAATCTCCAAAGCTGCCGACACATCCGCCGTTGTAAAGCAAAGCTGTTCCGCATCCCTGCAAAAACGGCGGTGTTTTTTGGTTTTTCGGACAAGCCTTGCGAAATTACTGTACATGCAAAAGAAAGCGGAAGTCTGCCGACTTCCGCTTTCCATGTTTATGCATTTTTTGTAGATACTTATACAAATTTATGCTCTGTCGCTTTTTGATTTCTTTGCAATAACAACGCTTATGCAAGCTACAACGCTGAGAGCTGCAAGAGCTGCAAATACAACCGTCGTGTCACCCGTTGTGGGGTTATCTGTAGGAGCTGTTGTCGTAGCGCCCGCTGTCGTTGTGCTATCGGTCGTTGTGCTGTCTGTTGTTGCGCTGCTGTCGGTCGTGTCAGCCTCTGCCTTTGCATATACGACAGTACCTTCATAATTTGCGAGAAGAGACTCTACCTCGGACTTGAGTGCTTCGTCAATAACGAGAGTTCCCTTACCTGTGTAAGCCGAGAAGCCTACAGCATGAAGGTATGCATATCCGCCCTCTTCAACGTTGAGGATAGGAGCAGGGTTGCCGGTTTTTCCCGCCAATATAGTTACGGTATCTTTTATTACGAGCTTGCCCGTGCCTGCTACACTGTAGGTGTCAGCTGTAGCTTTGCGTCCGAGAAGAACGGTTTTGTCAAATATAACATCTCCTGCAAAGGTAATGGTCTTTGCATCGGTCATGAACATTCCCTTCTGTCCTGCACTTTCTGTATTGAAGGTTTCATCCTCGTTTTTACTGATATAGGATGTCTCACCGTCAACACCCGTAAAGCAGATAGGTGTATCTGTTGCAGGAAGAGTTATGTCAGCACCCACATGTCCTTTTCTGACTATGACAACGGTGCCGCCTGCTTTTATAAGTGTAGGAATTTTTCCGATATCGCCTTCTATGTTATCCTCACCCCAAGCATTTTTCAAAGCTTCATCTTTTTTTCCTGTGTTGGAGCACATGGGAGTATCTGCGCTCAGACCGTTGCCGGTTCCGTCATATGCTATATAGTATTTGTTTGCGGATGTGACCTCAGGCTCAGCGGGGATATCTGCTGAGTCTGCAGACACGGAGATCATACCGAACGGTACGACCATGAGTGCTGCTAAAATAATCGATACAAGTTTCTTTTTCATTATCATATATTCCTTCTTATTTTTAATATAAAGGGGATTGAGGATATACACCGTATAATGTTTTCTTGGGGGAGAAAGTACGATGCATATCCTCGGGAGTGGGCATTTTCTCTTAAACCTTTCGATTGGGTTTATACTTTATGCGTTGTTTGCATTTTTCTTTTTAATAATGATAACAACTACTACAGCCGCTATGACCGCTACCGCAACCGCAGCGATAACAATGATGAGAATTGTGTTGTCGGACTCTTCTGCAGGCTTTGTTGTATCGTCTGCTTTCTTTGTTGTATCATCAGCCTTCTTTGTTGTTTCGTCTGCTTTCTTCGTTGTCTCGTCAGCCTTCTTTGTTGTTTCTTCGTCATTTTCGGCGGTGGTCGAGTCCTCGGGCTTTGCCAGTTCTTCACCCTTTACGAGCATATCAGCCGTAGGCTTCTTTGTATCGGGGTTTACGGGAGCAACGTATGCTGCGTCTGCCGCTACATCACCTATCTGATCGAAAAGACCTGCAATAGCTGCGTAGTTGTCTGCTGCCTTTGTTACAGGAGAAGCATTGAGAACTGTTTTGTTAGTTACCGTAAGGCTTGCAGATGCAGAATGTGAAAGAGCCCATTCAAGTGTTCCGATAGTTCCGCTCTTCCAGTTGAACTCAACCGAGTTTATCGTTGTATCTGCCTGTGAGCAACCGTAAATTTTGTCTATCTGTGCATTGCCTGTGATCTCTACCTTGACATCTCCGACCTCAATGCCTGCGGGATATGCAGCTGAGCAGTGAAGTACCTTTACCTGTGCATCTCCCCCTATCTTGATGTTTGCTGTACCTGTGTACTTACCTTCGATCTTTCTTGAGAAAGGAACGATGTTTATTTTGCTTCCCGAAAGAACGGTGATATTTGTATCAGCATCGCTCTCCGCGGGAGGATCGTCCTGACCGCTCTGATATCCTCCGAGAATAGCAAATGCAGCAGCGATGCTTCCGCCTGTCATATCGGCAGAACCTGTCATCTTGCAGCCCTCTGCTAATGTAACGGGGTTGTGCTGACCGACGATGAGAAGGTTTGTTCCGAGTGCATCGAAGGTTATGTTTTTAAATATCGTCTCGCCCCAGCATACAAATCGTGCAGGCTGGAACGCATATTCTGCGCCGATGGTTCTGTAATCATATCCGTCATAGCATGAGGTAATGGTTACAGAGCCTGTGTAAGCCTGACCGTATGAGAAATACCATTCCTGCGTGAAAACATCACAAACAACAACGGTGCAATCCTTTGAAAGGTCGAGCTTTGCATATGCGTCTTCAATAAAGCCGACTGCGTTTTCATATGAAGAGCCGTCACCCACACCGCCGTCACGAAGATAGACCACGGTCTTTTTTTCGCCGCTCGTTTCATCAGCGCTCGCAGTGAAGGTGAAAATTGCTACAGCACACAGTACAACTGTAAGAGCTGTAAATAAAAGTGCCAAACGTTTTTTCATATTTTTCTCACTTTCTGCCTAATGGCTGTTTTATATATCAGCCGCACCGTTCATTGACGGTTACAACCGAAACATCATAAATGTAGACGGAGTTTTTCGTCCCGAAGTCTATGCTGAGCGTGTTGCCGTCTTTGTCAAGCAATACCGCTATATACACGCTGTCACTGCCCTGCGTGCTAAGCTTTTCGCCCGTTTTATAGAAAGGAGCACAAGCGTATTCTTCGCCGTTTACCGTGATCGCTCCGTCTATATTTTTATTTGCCGGATTTGCGAAGGTTATCTTCAGATATGCTTCTTTCTCTATCTTTTCGTCAACCTTTATGTTGACAACACCGCTGTATTTGCTGTCTGCGGCTGCATTCTCGACCGTGACCTTGTCCGTCAGCTCCGTCTCCTCTACCTTGATAACATACAGATCATCTATCTGCGAATACTTGAATTCGGTAAGCCCTGCTTTGAGCATTACACCGATCTCCATAGTTTCTGCCGTAGCTGTGAATACCAGCTCACGCTTTACATACAGAGTTGTGCTGTGTACCGATGCGTACTGACCCATGCCCGTGTCCCCGACGTTTCTTGCAAACATATACGTCGTGATAGTGGGCGAGAAGATAAACGACTCGACACGGTACTGAGCGCCTGTCTCAAGTCCGCTAACCGTATAATAAAGACCGCTATCGGCATTGGGGTTGCCGCTAAGCTTGAGAGAGTAGTCGCCGAGAAAAGCATTTGTCGTATCGCTGTCGGATCTTGTCTTTGTAAATACGGAAGCGTTACCTATGACAGTTGCATTCTCAACATTACCCTCCTCATAGTCTACATAGAGAAGTGTTTTTGTGTCGCCAAGCTCCTCCTTGGGGATATAGTATTTGCCGTCGTATCTAAAGCCGCCGTTCTCTGCAAGAATACTCTCAAAGTTTTGCTGATACATCTTTACGACGTCTGCCATGAGAATTCTCACGGGCAGATTTTTTGCATACATCCAATAGCCCTCAGACAGGTCTGCTGACGGGAGATTGACAACGGTTCCCTTGCCGTCCTGCCATGTCTTTGCGAGAGCCTCCTCGGGAATGTCCTGCATACCGTTGATGATGGCAACGATACCGAGTCCAACCGGAGTCGTACTGTCTCCGCCGTGACCTGCGAGAGAAATGATGCGGCAGGTCTCGAAAAAATCACCCTCGCCCCAAAGAAGTCCTATAAGGATAAACGAGCAGTTGATGCTCGATTCACCTCTCGTGGAGGTAAGATCGTAGTGATCTCTGTGAACGAGCGTCTCCGCCTCTTTTGCCGCAGTTCTCCACTGCGCAAGTCTCGGGTACTTTTGCCGAAGTGCGAGCACCTCGTCAATGACCTGATCTACTACGCATCCGTCGGGAACTACCTTTCTTGCCTCTGCTATAAGAGTGGGGATGTCATCCTCAAAATAAGCAAGAGAATACATCGTCGAGAAGAAGTTGCCCCAAATTGCGGAATCTCTGTCGCTTGTAACAGAAGTGAATATATCGGCATACTTAGCCGCCAGACTCGGCATACCCGCAAATGTCATACCGAGAGTTTCGTTTGCGATATACGGCTCGCCGTTTACGGCATAGAGGTTTCCGTATTCGGCGGCTCCGATAAAGGGAGGAAGATATCCTTTGTTTTTAAACAGACCGTATGCACCGTACGAACGGTGTCCGCCACCCATATCGTATACGTCGTACTCTATCCAGCCGTCCTTGATAGCAACCGAGGCAAGAGTGCCGTAATCCTCATACATATCCTTTATTATGTACTGATTAAGAATGTCAATGCTGAAGTCGTCGTCGTTCCATACTTCCCATATTTGCGTCTCGTCGTTATACAGCAGCTTATCCTCATGCTTGTTTCTCGAATTGTACTCCGCATAAGGACCGTTGCATATCTCAAACCATGAATCAGGCATCGCTACGAGCTGTTTACCGTTCGAGGACGCAAACTCATATCCGGAAAGAAATCCGATATACTGAGCAAGATGCGCTGCCAAGGTCTTGTCCAGATAGTCCTCAACCGATATGATGTTATAGTCGGATTCATTTATTTTGCTGATATCTACGCCGGGGGTATCGCTTCCTACATCCAGACTTCCGTCATCGGCAGTATCTGACGTATCCTCGCCTGTATCCGCCGTGCTGTCTGTAGACTCCTGCGCTGAGTCTCCGGTATCGGTCGGAGTTTTTGTGCATCCGACCGTACCGAGTACAAACACAAGCGCAAGGATCATGCATAAAAATCTTTTCATGATTGCTCCTTACAAATGCTCAAAATCGTGTGAAGACCTTGTAAAAAAGTTACTGCTGTGATTTCTTGAACTCTTCGTTTGTACTATTTATAGCCTGCTCGGCCTTAGACTGGTTTGCCTTTAGCATAGAAGCATAGTTTACGGAATATGTGGTGGAAAGCTTGGTTATTGCATCTGTCATACCGCCGAAGTTGAACATATAACCGGGGTCATATATTCTGCTCTCCATCTCGAGAGTTATCATATCGTAGCTGTCTTCGTCCTTTACATACTTACCCTCAAGTGTTCTTGAGTAGTAAGCGGGCGTTTCGATCTCGGAAGAGATATAAGCTGTACGTTCGATGATTGTGCTCGTGCGCTCTTCATCGGCGGTGAAGGTGGGAATGCAAACATATGCGCCGTCCCATGAACCTACGGGTGTGTAGTATTCTTGCTGAGCCTCATCAAACTTCGGCAGGGGAAGAATACCGTACTGAAGCTCTGTATCACGGAGATGAGCAAAGCCCAGATGCTCAACCGCACGGAACAAAAGCTGTCCGTCAGCAAACATTCCTATAGCGGTCTTGTTCTGTCCGTCTGTACCTGTCTGTGCGTTGAACGCATAGTTTTTGCTCTTCGTAAACTCGATAAAGCTCGTAACAACGCCGGCTGATCTCTCTGATGTTATAGAAAGCTCAAACTCGCCGTTGCTGTTTACCGAAGCTATCCTCTCACCCGATGAGTTGAGGAATGCCATGCAGGTAGAATTGATGTATCCAAAACCGTACTTGTCATCCTGACCCATGGTATCATCTGCATTGAGGTCAGCCGAGACCTTCAGAGAGTATTCTTTGAGCTTATCAAAGGTCCATTTACCCTCTTTTACAAGCCCGTAGGGATATTCCCAGTTCATCTCGTCGAACATGGTCTTGTTAAATACAAGATTGTACATCGCCTGAGTAGCTACAAGGCTGATATCGCCTGTTGTGAAGAATACCTTGCCGTTTACAGTAAGGTCACGGTTGATATTCTGGTCCCACCAGGATTTTGAAAGGTCGATCTCGCCGTAATCGTTGAGATCCATAAGATCACCCGACATTGCAAGCGTGCTTGCGCTGTATGTACCGAGAATGCAAAGGTCATATGCGCTCTCGCCGGATGTGTTTGCCTTTCTTACATTGGTCGTACTTGTGTGGTTGCTCTGATAGTCAACAATAGGATTGATCTTGATGTCAAACTCCGATTCCATCTGAGTATTGCGCTTGTAGAGTGCTTCGTTGAGGACGTTTGCGTTTGCGTTGTCCTCCGTCATCTCAAAGTCACGAACGATGACCGTATCGGGATTTCGGCAAGTCATATACACAGTAAAATCATAACCGTCATATGTCTCTGTCGGAACTCCGGGGATCTGCTCTCCTTTATCGTTTGTGTCAGCGCCGCCGGCGCTTTCGCTCTTGGCGTCGGTGTCTGTTGAAGTTGAGCCGTTACAAGCAGCAAGAGATACAAGCATAAGCGCCGCAAGAAGAAGGCAAAGGATCTTTTGTGCTTTTTTCATAATGTTCCCCCCATTTTTATTTTTTCAACTACAGATCATTTTGCAGTTGTTTTTACGTATTCATCAGCATCAAAGATGTCATATCTCATCTCGTCAGCCTTGACGGTTACACCGCATATTTCAACATCATTTGAAGAAGCGTTGTAGAAAACTCGCATTATCCGCTTGCTCTCTGCGTCATAATACTCACCGCGCTTGATATAATAAGGAAGCTCGCTTGTGTCGATAGCGGTAAACTTACCGTAATAGTAAAATTCGCCGTACTTGTCAAGGTGCTCTGTATAGAACTGTATAGCATTGGCATATGCTTCGTCACGGCCGAGGTCCGCTCTGCATACATAAAGCTCTGCGTCAAGTCTTACACCCATGACAAGCGCATACTTGAGCTGCTTGAAATAATCTCCCTCAGGGCATCTGATTCCTCTCTCCGTCGTGATGACCTCGGGGAAGGTGTATCTGAACAGAGGCGCAAACTGTGTGCTCTTTATCTGGAAGTCTACGTTTACAAGTCCGTGAATGAACTGAGTATAAGAAGCTGCAATGTCGGTTACGACCTCAGCGGCAAATACTCTGCCCTTTTCGCCGCAATATTTCTCTGCACGGTCAAATATCTGTCTGTGATATATCCACTCCTCGTCTACACGGTTGCCGTGGTCGTGCTTTGAGTTAAAGCAAGGCTGATAGGGGCATCCGCCGTAGCAGTCAGCAAACAAGCAGTCGGGAGCAAATCTGTCATTCATCATCTCGAACTGTGAATGGAACTGATCTCTCCAACGCTGTGTACCTGCACATACTATCGGGAACTGAACCGCACCGTATGTTACTCTAAACTCTCCTCTGCCTGGATATACAAATGCAGGTCTGACCTCGTTTCCGTTGATATCGATGATCTTTACCTCATCGCCGAACGTCTTGTAATAATCCAGATGAGGATCGATAAAGTGGCAGTTGCATTCGAGGATTATGTGACCGCCCATCTCCTGTACCTTGCGGATATTGTCTCTGAGCTCTTCCCAAGCGCCATCATACGGTTCTGTGTAAACGGGATAGTTTCTGTCCATGCCCTCTTTCCACCAAGCAAAAAGAAATATGGTATGTATACCGCGCTTTGCTCCTTGCTCATAGACCTTCGGAAGATCGGATGCCTTGTAGTAGTCCTCACCGTACTGCGAGCGCATGATGATCCTCTGCCAGCCTGTCATCTCACGGACCCATTTGTCCTTCTTCGTTACCTTGAAGAACGCCTTGTCTGCCCATGCTCTGTAGTAGTCGGCACCCGCTCTCCAGTCGCCGTCAAGAATACCGACGGTGGTTGCAGGTATCTCGAGCTTCTCACCCTTCTTTGCCATGGGGAAGTGGTCTGTACCTACCATGAGATTGAGAGGCTCTGTATGAATTCTCTGCTTTACTGTAAGAAAGCAATGACGGAACTTGTCATCATGACGTCCTACATATAAAAACTTTCCGTTGCTCTCTACACCAAACCAGCCCATCGTTGCTCTGGGGTAATGCTGATGCCAGAAGACCTCAAGCTCATCGTGAACATAATATCTTGATGTCTGCGCCTGCATATGCGCCCAAGGATCTACTACTCTCTGACCGAGGCCGTTGGGCATATAAATGATGTCCTTGCTCTTGTCGCCGTACAGCTCGTTAAAGTCTGCAAGAGGGCAGAAGCACTCGTTGATCCTTGCGCTCTGATTGTTTTCGATGTAAGGGGTAAACTTGAAAAGTCCGCCCTCTACCAGCTCTACGGTTATCCTCAGATATACATCGTATGTATCGCCGTATTCGGAGACCAGCTTGTCATATTCGATAACGAGCTTGCCGTCCTGCTCCTTTATGCTTCCGCTCTGCTTCGTTGAGCAAACCGGAATTTCGGTGCGTAAACCGTCATCAAGTATAAGACGCCAAAAGTCAGAGCCCTTTGCTGCTGCCTCGGGCTTGTCATTGAGGATGAAGCTTGCCTCGTTTGCGCTATCGTTGATCTCGAAACTCAAAAAATTACTTTTTAAAATCATAATCTCCTCTTTATTTTTCACTCAGAAATACACAAAAACACAAAAACACACATTTGTGTTTTCTCTCTTTGACAATTATATTATAGATCTTAATTTCGCATAGTACAATACACCGATGTGTTGATTTTTTTCAAAATATGAAACCAAGAATTTTTTTAACAGTTTTATTCTTCCAAAATCATGATTCTTATCATGCATTTTCTCCGCTCGAAGTTTTTTTATTTTGTTTAATATTTTTTCGTTTTATACGGATTGATTTTTGTTTCTGTTTGTGTATAATGTTGTTAAAAGAATGAAAAAATCATCCCCGAGGAGGTAAAAATGTTTACATATAATATGACAAGACTCCCGTTTGTCGGAATGACGGGCAGAACTCGGGAAAAACCGGGCTGGAGCCACAGCGGAAGATACATGGTTGCAAATCTTATAACCATTTTTCACAAAGGAGAATGCACTTTTAGAATAAATGAAACTGACTACAGCTTTACAGGCGGAGATGTAGTCATCGTGCCGAAGGGCTCATACTACAAGCCTCACACGGACACCTTTTGCGAATACACCTTTTTTCACTTTGACGGGGATCTTTTGCCATGTGAAACCGACAAAAACAATTTTCCTTTTTTCAACGACACCGCAAGTGACAAGTCCTTTTACGGTCTTGTCGGGAACGAATATTCTCCGCTGTATTTCGACTACAAAATGAACCTCGGTGACAAAAAGCAGGAAATATCCACGTTGCTTAACAAATGCATCAACACAAGGACAAGCTTTGCGAATATGCACAGGACTCTGCTTTCTATTCATTTCTCAGAGATACTTTTCCATATATCTGAGGCATTCTGTCAGCAATATCAAAAGAAAAGCGACTATCCCGCTTCTCTCAACAAGATACTGTATTTCATTCAGGAAAACTACACAGGGAACATACAGCTCGACGATATCTGCAAGCATATAAACGTTTCAAAGCAATACTGTATGCGTCTGTTCAAAAAATATATGAACATGACCATAAACGACTATATTCTTGAGATGCGTATGAAGCACGCCGCTTATCTTATGCTTCATACATACATGAACGTAAATCAGGTAGCAGACTATCTCGGCTTTGCAAATGTGAGCTACTTTTCGAGAGTATTCAAAAAATACTACGGTGTCCCCCCGACACTTTACCTTGAGTAATAAACAAACAGCAAATTCTGCGGCAGATATCCTGCCGCTCACTCGGTACGGCCCATATCATATCGCAACCGAGCGCAAGCGAAAATATATTAACTAAAAAGAGTGAACACGACAGCAAAAACTGTTGTGTTCACTCTTTTTTGTTTACATATGGTTTTGGGCTTGTTTGTTCGGAGCCGACGGCTCATTTTGCCGCCTTTGCCGCCTTTGCCGCCGTTTTTTTTGCACGGGCGCATAGTTCTGCCAGCGGGCATATGCCGCACGCAGGATTTTTTGCCGTGCAGTATTCTCTGCCGAACATCACGATACGATGACAAAAATCCGACTGATCGCTCTCGCTCAAAAGAGGGGTAAATATTTTTTCTATCTTTTGCGGATTTTTCTCCGACTCGGGATAAAACCCGAGTCTGCCGCATATTCGGATAAAATGCGTGTCAACAACAACACCGCCGAGCCCAAACACGTCCCCCCTCAGCAGATTTGCTATCTTTCTGCCGACACCCGAGAGCGAAAGCAGCCCGTCCATATCCTCGGGCAGCTCTCCTCCGAACTGCTCAACGAGCTGTCTGCAGCTCTCCTTTATACTTTGCGCCTTCATCCTGTAAAGTCCGCACGGTCGTATGATTTTCTCAAGCTCCCCGATATCAGCCTCTGCCATAGCCTCAGGTGTGGGATATTTTTCAAAAAGCGGCACAGATACCTCGTTCACCTTTTTATCCGTGCATTGCGCCGAGAGTCTTGCCATTACAAGAAGTCTCCAGGGCTCTGTGCCCCATTTGAGCGCACACTCCGCCTGCGGGTATACATGCTCCAATACCGACGCAATATCGTGTGCAAGCTGTTTTTTTGCTGTTCTTGCCATATTAGCACCTTACCCTCTGTCAGCCTATATTGGCAGAGCCCTGAAAGTATTTTTCCATTATGTCGCTGACAACATATGCGGTATTGTTACCCGAAACACCGTTTTCGATAATTCCCGCTATTACTATCTCAGGCTCGCTGTTGCCGTAAGGGGCAAAGCTGACAAACGTCGCATTATCAGAGTTTTCTCCTCCGATCTGCGCCGTACCCGTCTTTCCTGCCGCCTGTACCGCAGTCAGATCGGCAAACGCTTTTTTCGTAAGGTTTTGGTCCATGACCTTGCGCATACCCTGCTTTACCAGATCGACGTGTCCGCTCTCAAGCGTAACACAGCCGTCCATGACCTTGTTTTCATACATAAATATCGGCTCTTTTGTCGAAAAGTCATACACACCGTGAAGAAGGTGTGCCGAGTAGCGTGTCCCTTCGTTGAGAAGGGTAGACAGGTAACAAGCAAGCTGCATAGGAGTAAAAAGATTGTACGACTGACCGATAGATGCGGCAAGCGTGTCACCGGGCACCCATACATTTCCGCTCGTCTCGGCATATTCCGGTCCTGCCAAAATTCCCGTCTTCTCCGCCAGCTCTATTCCCGTAGGCTGTCCAAGCCCGAACGCCGTGCAGTATTTATTGAGCTTTTCTATTCCGAGAATTCTTCCAACCTCAAAGTAGAAAACATTGCACGAATGCTCTATTGCGCCTACAACGTTTATCGTGCCGTGAGTCGCACCGTACATATCATAGATCCAACAATGCGGCTGATAGTCGTTGTAATATTTGTAAACTCCTGTGTCCTTTACCGTTGTGTTTGCCGTGATAGTACCCGCCGACAGAGCCGCAATACTCGTGGCAAGCTTGAAGGTAGAGCCGGGGGCATACTCTGCGTTGAGTGCCCTGTTAAGAAGTGGGGCGTTCTCGTCACCTACAAGCTCGCTGTAGGTCTGGTCAAAGAGCGAAAGATCGTACGTAGGATAAGAAGCTATAGCAAGAATACCGTTCGTATCGGGATCTATGGCGACAACGGCACCTGCATTTGCATCGGCACCCGACATATCTCCCCCTGCCGCCGCACCGTCTGCGGCTATCTTTTGTACTCTGTAGGCAAGCGAGTCCTCCGCCACCTTCTGCAGCTCTATATCTACTGTCAGATACACGTCCTTGCCCGCTACAGGCTCCTTGCTCACGTACTTTTCAAGGACGTTTCCTTCCATATCCTCGATAATGGTTATCTCCCCATCGGTTCCGTGAAGATACTCTTCAAAGGCAAGCTCGACGCCGCTGATGCCGACTATCGCATCCATCGGATAGCCAAGCTCCTTGTATTTTTCATAATCCTCCGCAGGTATCTTGCCCGTTCTCCCGAGAATATGTGACAAATATCCGGGATAATTGTATACCCTCTCCGATCTGATCACCGTAGTGACCCCTCGAAGATTCAGCTCAAGCACGGCACTTATCGCTTCGATGCTTGCCTGCTCGCACATAACGTAAGGCGAGGACGGTCCGAACTGCTTGTAATCCATGTCATATCTGCGGTGTATAAGCGTCAGAGTGTCCTCTTCGCTGTAGACATAGTTTCCGTCACCGTCGACCAGCTTCCAACGTCCGAGAAGATACTCAAGAAACTGAGCCGCATCGGTATCGGCATCCTTTTCATAACGTGTGAGCATCTGGCTCAAACGAAAATCGTCCTCGCCCCCCGAAAGGAAGCTATCCTTATATTTAATATCTCCGCTCAGAGTCTCAAATGGGAAATACGGCATCTCAGTCAATGCACCTATACCGTCAGTCTGCGCTATCTTCTCACATACTCTGAGAATAAGTGTATTTACCTCGTCAGCCGTCCACGGAAGATCTCCGTAGTCAAGCACGATCGAGCGTGTATATTTGTTTGTTATCAGCGGCATACCGTTGCGGTCATATATCTCTCCCCGCTGTGCCGATATCGTCTCTGTTCTCGTATAAGTCTCAATATCATCGTCCGACATGTCGTCCGTTTTGTTCACAAGCTGAATACTTACAAGTCTGGTGCTGAAAACGGAGCAAACAAGTATTAAAAAAGCAACAATAAAAATGTAACGCATTATCTGCACTTGATTTTTACCGTGCATCGCATAACCTCCGTAGTTTTAGTTTTAATATAGAAAGCGTAAAAAGCCTCATCTGCCCTTTTCGCTCACATTTTCACCTGTGCCATATCCTTGTGGGCGCTCAGCTTCTTTGATATAAAAAACGTAAGAGCAAACACAAAAGCAGCAGAGCAGACGGTCAGGACGTATTCGGGCAGCAGAGTGTTTTTAAAAGCAAGATCAAGCGCAAAATCCGAAGCTGAAAGCTGAATGTATATCACAGAAATAAATGTGCGCACGATCATAAAAAGTGCGGTGTAAAGCATATAAGCACCGAAATTTTTTTGCAGGGCACGGGAAAAAAGCAACGAGCACACGCAACCGCAAAGCATATAGAAAAGCGGTA
Organism: Eubacteriales bacterium; assembly: GCA_045120955.1. Taxonomy (GTDB): domain Bacteria; phylum Bacillota; class Clostridia; order Oscillospirales; family CAG-272; genus JAZMZS01. The sequence goes on from JBGVFH010000043.1 coordinate 23,629, forward strand.
AGATCGAAAATCCCGTACTGCCTACCGCCTCAAGCGCAAAGCCTGCGAGCATCCCAAAGACCGATGCTGCCTTCTCTGACTCAAAGTAAGAGAGTGATATCACCGCACAAATTATAAGGTCGGGCGCCGCTCCGTTATATCCGAGAGACGGCAGGGTGGCGCTCGTTATGCATATAAGAAAAATTGCGTACAAAGTGTATACGACTGCTTTTATCACATAAGAGGGGCGAACCTGAAAAAAGCTGTTTTTCATTCTGCCTCTCCCTTCAGCTCAAAAGCCGTGACCACCATTACCGCACTTATCTGCTCAAAGCTTACGTACGGCTTTACTATTGCGTGCAAACTTCTGTCATATTCGTCCGTGTATACCTCGCATACCTCGCCGACCGTGAGCCCCTCGGGGTAGACTGCGCCGAGACCGCTTGTAAACACTCTGTCCCCGACCTTGATATCGGCTTTTGCATCCGTGCATATTATCTCGCATTTTTCCTCAAATGACAGCTCATATGTACCGCATAGCACACCGATAGCACCGCTCCTCTCGGTAAAAACACCGACTGACGAGCGGTCATCGGTAATTGCGACCGCCTTTGCCCATGTCAGTCCCACCTCTGTAATATAACCGACGACTCCACCGTCGGTTATAACGGGCATATTCTTTTCAATTCCTACAGCACTTCCTCGGTCAAGCGTATAGACCGTGCGAGTGTTTGTAGTCTCACGCCCGATTATCTTTGCATCGGCAAGCTCAAATGAGTAGTTTACACGCTTGAGCTGAAGATAGTCACGAAGCCACTCATTTTCCTGTTCATGTATAGACGCCTCATACATCTGCTCCTTTAGCTGTGACAGCTCTTCCTTTAGCTGTTCGTTTTCCTCTTTGAGCTTATTGTAGCCGTTAAAATACTGAGCAAATCCGCCAAGCGACTCTCCCACAAAGCCTGCAAGCTTTTGAAAAGGAGACAGCACCGTAACAACAGCACCCCTTACATAGCTTCCGTGTCCCATGGCGGTGAGCGTGGTCGGAACTATACACAGAAAAAGAGATATCAAAAGTATTATTATGAAAAATCTGCTTTTAAAAAAGCTGTTCATATCCTTACTCCTTTAAACGGGCAGCATCCTTTAAACGGGCAGCACACCTGCGGGCGCAGCTTACTTTGATCGGTATTCGAGAAGCCCGAAAACATCTCCCTTGTCGATTACCTTTCCTATTCCCGTAATAACGCTGTCAAGCGGCTTTGGCGCTACGTAGGCATTAACTCCCGTCGCATTTTTGACAAGCCTGTCGATACCGCGAAGCATCGCTCCGCCGCCCGTCAGGCGAATTCCGCTGTCGTATATATCGGCAGAAAGCTCGGGAGGTGTTTTTTCAAGAGTAACACGCACGCAGTCGATGATATGCGACAGCTGCTCGTGCATTGCCTCTCTCAGCTCTCCCGATGACACCTGCAGAGTGGCCGGGAGTCCCGAGATGAGGTTTCTTCCTCTTACCTCAAGAGAGCCGACGTCGGTTGACGGGTCGACCGAGCCTATTGATTTTTTCAGCATTTCTGCTGTCATGTTTCCTATCAGAACATTGTATTTTCTCTTTATGTACGAAACGATGGCATTGTCGATAGAGTCTCCCGCAGTTCGGAGAGAATTTGCAAGCACAAGCCCGCCCAAGCTCATTACTGCGACCTCGGTAGTACCGCCGCCTATATCTACCACCATAGTGCCTCTCGGACCGCCTATTCTCAGATCCGCTCCTATTGCGGCGGCAATAGGCTCTTCGATGAGCGCAACGCTCTTTGCACCCGCTTCGAGAGCCGAATCCTCAAATGCTCTTTTCTCAACTCCCGTCACTCCGTACGGAACGCATACGACGACCTTGGGTCTGTTGAACACAAGCGGACCGCACGTTTTTAAAAAGAATTGGTGGAGCATATTCGCTGTTACCTCAAAGTCGGCTATAACACCGTCCTTGAGCGGTCTGTATGCGGTAATAACTCCGGGTGTCTTTCCTATCATGAGTCTTGCGGCGCTTCCGACGGCAAGCACCTTGTTTTCGTGCTCGTCTACCGCAACGACCGACGGCTCACGCAAAACTATACCCTTTCCCTTTACATGGACAAGAGTGTTTGCAGTTCCCAAATCTATACCTAAATGTTTCAAAAATCTATCCTGCCTTTCAGCGCAAAGCCCGCCTTGCGCTCAATGTCTTAAAGTCACAAAATCACGTCTTCACATCGCATCACCGATGTTGTTTTCGATCACCGAAAAAACAAAATACCGTGAAAAAAGCCGAAAAAGCTATATCCGTCTGAATTTGCCTCTCGGTGCTCTGTGTTCTCTGTATGAAGCTATAATAGCTCGTATCTGCTCGCCGCTCTCATCCGAAAAGATCATATGCTCAGAGTATTTGCCTATCTTTCTCATTTCCGTCTCACAGTCCGCAGTATACGTGGGTATGCTGTTATATATAACACATCTGTGCCCCGAAATGCCGAAAGCTGCAAATTCCGCACCCGTTCTGTCACGCAGATAAAACGGCTTTCCGTCTTTGCACTCAGAGCATCCGCCGCACTCTTTTATCGGGCATTTTTGCGTGAGCATGACGGGTATCTTACCGTAAACGATAACGCTTTTATTCTCATGTATGTCACGCATGGCACCGACCTTCAGCTCGGGAGAAAGAATTATCTCATCAGCTCCGAGCGATACAAGCTGTGCCGCACTTTGCGGGTTTGTGCAGTTAAGGCGAAAATCTGCCGTTACCGTATATCCCATTTTTGCGGCAATGCCCAGTTGCGAGATATTCGAGCATATTGCATACTCCGCACCGTCCCGCCTTGCATCCCCGAGCATACGTTCAAAGTGCTCCCACTCGCTGTCATATACAAGCGGCGGCAGCAGCACTCCGTTTGCGGCGGTATTTTTATCATACTCTTCAAGAGGCAGATAAATGCGAGAAATATCGTTGCGGCTGACACCGCTGTCGCACAACTGCTTTTTTGACACGAACCTTGCGCTTCTGCCAAAGAGCGTATAGTCCTCGTCTTTTTTCTTAAACAGAAGCGGCGTGATATCTCCCCTGTCCGCCTCTTCCCTGCCCGCATCCGACACTTGTGCCGCCTCAAGGGCGCAGATGGCATCTCTGCGAAGGGCGTTGAGCTCGCTTACTCTGACATACAGCCCGTTGTCGAGTGTGACGCTCACGCTCTCACACTCGTACGCTGTTGCTCCCAGCTTTGTAAGGCTTCTCTTTACCGTTTGCTCATCTATCGGCGCACTCTGAGCCTCCGACGCAACGGGTCCGTGCACGCACACATCCCGACCGTTTGCACAAACGCTCATACGCATCGGCTCGCCTTTTTTTATCTCGCACCGAATACTTATCGGTATTTTTCGGCGCAATCCCTCAAACTTTTCAACATCGCCGCTTTTTTTCTTATCCTGCTCCGTACGCACACCGCACATACCGTCGGTCTTTGATACAAAATATCCGTCGGTAAAGCCGCTGCGGCAAAACAGCCGCTCAAGCTCGGATATCTGTTTTGCATCGGCATTCCGCCTTTTGTCAAGAAGCTCTCTGTACATTCTGACCGTTCCGTATACATACTCGGGAGCTTTCATTCTGCCCTCGATTTTGAGAGAGCTTACGCCGAGCGAAAGAATTTCTGTAATATGAGAGGCAAGGCAGTTGTCCTTGAGCGAAAGTATCGGCGCCCGATTGTAGCTGAGACGGCAGGGCTGAGCACACTCTCCCCTGTTGCCGCTTCTGTTTCCCACAAGCGAGCTGAAAAGGCACTGCCCTGATGCAGACACGCAAAGCGCCCCGTGAACGAACATTTCTATCTGTGCATCCGTGTTTTTCACGATGCTCGATATGTCTCTGCCCGACAGCTCACGTGCAACGACCACACGCTCAAATCCGAGCCCCGAGAGCAATTTCACTCCCTCACTGTTATGCACCGACATCTGCGTGCTTGCATGAAGTCTTACCTGTGGAATGTATTTTTTTAAGGTAAGCGCCGCACCGAGGTCCGCCGTGATAAAAGCATCCGCCCCCGCATCCCAAAGATACGCCGCATATTCGAGCCACTCGCGCAGCTCTCTTTCAAAAACAAGGGTGTTCAGGGTAATATACGCCTTTATCCCGTATAAGTGAAGCAGCCTTATCGCTTCTTTGATAGCCTGTCGGTCAAAGTTGCGTGCAAATGCTCTTGCGTTGAAATCTCCGCCCATATACACGGCATCAGCTCCGCCTTCTATCGCCGCCAAAAGCGCCTCATGCGAGCCTGCCGGAGCAAGAAGCTCGGGGATATGATGCATAACTTTGACCTCCTATCAAAAAAATACTTGCAATAGATAATACCTTGTGATATAATTTAAAAATGTATCAAATTATATATAGACAGGTAATATTTACGCACTATAAATCTATTATACAATAAACCTTTCGATATTGAAATAGTTTTTTAAAAAAATCATAAATTTTACAAATACATAACAGGTCATAAAATGAACACTACAATAAGACAGAATGCAAAAAGAATAGTTGTAAAGATAGGCTCTTCCACCCTCACGCATGAAAACGGCAATCTCAATCTTCACCGCATAGAGCTTCTTGCGCGCACGCTCTCTGATATCAAAAACAGCGGTATAGACGTTGTTCTGGTAAGCTCGGGTGCGGTAAGTGCGGGAATAGCACGCACGCATCTCAACCGCAGACCTGTCTCGGTCGAAGAAAAAATGGCTCTCGCCGCTGTAGGACAGAGCGAGCTGATGCGTATTTACGAGAGGTTTTTTGCATCGTACGGCCACACAGTCGGTCAGATACTGATGACAAAGGACGTTATAGACAACCCCATCAGACGTGAGGCGGCGGAAAACACCTTCTGTACTCTTATCGGCATGGGATGTATCCCGATAGTAAACGAAAATGACTCGGTATCCTACGAAGAAATAAAATTCGGAGGAAATGACACCTTGTCTGCGTATGTTTCCATAGTTTGCCACGCAAACCTGCTCATCAACATGACAGATATCGACGGCTACTATGACTCCGACCCCAGAAAAAATCCGAGCGCAAAGCTGATAGAACGTGTTGAGCTTATCGACGACTCCGTTTATGCGGCGGCGGGAGGAGCTGGCTCAGACCGAGGCACCGGAGGAATGTACAGCAAAATAAAGGCGGCTGACCTCGTCACCCGTCAGGGTATACCCATGATGATAGTCAAGGGCACGGACCCCACTATTCTTTACTCAGTTCTTGACGGAGACGCAAGAGGCACCTTTTTCTGTGCAAAAAGAAAATAATTTTCACTTTTTTGAGGCTTGATATATGAATGAAATATTTGAATACGTAAGACTTGTCTGCCAAGGCGCAAAGGATGCGTGTGCGTCCCTGTGCACCCTCTCGGGCGAGGAGAAAAACTCTGTTCTTGCCGATATCGCAGACAAGCTTGAGGAGAACGCAGACACAATAGAGCAGGCAAACTCACAGGACATGAAAAATGCGGAGGCGGGCGGCATCAAAAAGACTATGCTCGACAGACTCAAGTTCGGCTCTGAGAGAATAAAGGCTTCGGCAGAGTCTCTGCGCCATCTGGCAAAGCTCGCCGACCCCATTGGATGCGGCGAACGTACCGTACGTCCGAACGGTCTTATTATAGAAAAGGTGAGAGTTGCTCTCGGTGTTGTCGGTATGATATACGAGGCAAGACCGAACGTGACCGTCGATGCGGCGGCACTTGCGTTCAAAACAGGAAACGCGGCTGTACTGCGAGGAGGCAAGGAAGCTATAAACACAAACAAAGCAACCGTCTCGCTTATCAGAGAGGTACTGTGCGCACACGGTATTGACCCCAATGCCGTTTCTCTTATCGAGAACACGGACCGTGAAAGCAGTAAGGCGCTGATGAATATGAGAGGACTCGTTGACGTGCTCATTCCCCGCGGCGGTGCGGCTCTGATAAGATCCGTCGCCGAAAACGCAACCGTCCCCTGTATCGAGACCGGTGCGGGTAATTGCCACATATTTATAAACGCAGATGCCGACATCGACATGGCGGTATCCGTCACGTCAAACGCAAAAATATCCCGTCCCTCCGTTTGCAATGCGGCGGAGTCTCTTGTCGTTCACAAGGATATTGCGGCTGAGTTTCTTCCTGCATTTTACGAAGCAGTAAAGGACAGGGTGGAGCTTCGCGGCTGTGAGAGAACGAAGGAGATCCTTCCCTCTGTCGGCTCTGCCTGCGACGAGGACTACTACACCGAATACAACGACTACATCATGTCTGTCATCATAGTTGACAGCATAGACGATGCAATAGAGCATATAAACCGTCACAGCACCTCGCACAGCGAGGCTATAATCACACGCTCGATTGCCGATGCCGAGAAATTCAAGGCACGCATCGACTCGGCGTGCGTATATGTAAACGCATCGACCCGCTTTACCGACGGGGGAGAGTTCGGGCTCGGTGCCGAGATCGGCATATCCACACAAAAACTGCACGCAAGAGGTCCTATGGGGCTGTTTGCGCTGACAACTGAAAAGTACCTTATATCAGGCAACGGTCAGATAAGATAAACGAGGGTAAAAATGAAAGAAGTTATACTTTGCAAATACGGAGAAATAGTGCTCAAGGGAGCCAACCGCTCATACTTTGAAGGAATACTTACAAGAGAGCTGAAACGCAGAGCAAAAAAATACGGCAATTTCAAGATATCGCATATGCAGTCAACGGTATATATAGAGCCTCTTGACGAATATGCGGACTTTGAGGGAATGTACGAGGCGGTAGGCAAGGTTTTCGGTATTGCCGCATACAACCGTGCCGCAGTCTGCGAAAAGGACATAGATGATATCATGCGTACAGCGGCAGAGTATATACCCTCCGCCTTTGCAGGGAAAAAGACCTTTAAGGTCGAGGCAAAGCGCTCGGACAAGCGTTTTGCTCTCACCTCTCCCCAAATATGCGCCGAGGTTGGAGGTGTGCTTCTCGAGGCAGCCCCGTATATGCGTGTTGACGTAAGGGAGCCAGATATCACGGTAAGAGTCGAGGTGCGTGAAGAGCACGCATATGTTCACGCCGCACAGCAAAAGGGTGCGGGCGGTATGCCCATCGGCTCAAACGGCAGAGGACTGTTACTGCTCTCCGGCGGAATCGACAGCCCCGTTGCCGCATACATGATGGCAAAGCGGGGCGTCATCATTGAGGCTCTGCACTTTGAGTCATTTCCGTATACCAGCGAAAGAGCAAGAGAAAAGGTGCTTGAGCTTGCAAGGATAGTTGCGGGATATGCGGGTAAAATACACGTTCATATCATTTCTCTCACCCACATTCAGGAGGAGCTGAAGCGTGCGTGCGAGGAGGATTACTTCACATTATTATTGCGCCGTTATATGATGACTCTTGCGGACAGATGTGCCGAAGAATACGGCTGCGGCGCTCTTATTACAGGAGAGAGCGTCGGTCAGGTCGCAAGCCAGACGATGCAAGCGCTCGGTGTCACCGACATATGTGCAAACCGTCCGGTTTTCAGACCCTGCATCGGACTTGACAAGGAAGAGATAGTGGAGATTGCAAGAAAGATCGGAACCTTTGAGACCTCCACCCTTCCCTATGAGGATTGCTGCACGGTATTTACGCCAAGACACCCCCGCACACGCCCCGAGCTTGAAAAGGTGCTCAGAGAAGAAGCGAAGCTCGACTTTGACGCTCTTTGCGACGAGGCATACAAAACAAAATACACGATAACCGTTGAATAAAACATAAAAAAGTAAAGTGACGAGTATGGAGTGGCAGGGCAAAAAGAAAACAAGCGTTTTCTTTTGATGCAGTGCTCAGCCAAGACATTCAGTTGATCGTGCAACGCTCACTTGTCATTTTCGGAGGATAATATGCCAATAAAAATACCGGACAAGCTTCCGGCAAAAGAAACACTTGAAACAGAACATATATTTGTCATGGACGAGGACAGAGCGGCGGCACAGGATATTCGACCCCTGCGAATAGCCGTACTCAATCTCATGCCGACAAAAATAGCGACAGAGACACAGCTCATACGCTTACTTTCAAACTCTCCGCTTCAGGTCGAGCTTACCCTTCTTCACACAGTATCACACAGCTCAAAAAACACACCTGACGAGCACATGAATACATTTTATAAATCATTTTTCGACATCGAACGGCAAAAGTTTGACGGGCTGATCATCACGGGTGCACCCGTAGAAAAAATAGATTTTGAGGAAGTGGACTACTGGAACGAGCTGTGCCGCATCATGGACTGGTCCCGCACTCACGTATACTCCACTCTTCATATCTGTTGGGCGTCTCAGGCGGGACTGCATTTTCATTACGGCGTGAACAAATATCCACTCGAGAAAAAGCTCTCGGGCGTATACTCCCACCGTTCTCTCAACCCAAGACATCCCCTGATGCGCGGCTTTGACGATGAGTTTTTTGCGCCCCATTCAAGATACACGGGAGTCAGACCCGAGGAGCTTGAAAAAACGGGAGAGCTTGACATTCTCGCTGTCGGAGAAAAGTCCGGCGTTTATATTGCCGCCTCGAAGGACTGCCGTATGTTTTTTGTCTCGGGACACTCCGAGTATGAGTACGACACTCTCAAAAAAGAGTATGAAAGGGACCTTGCAAAAGGTATATGCCCTGACATACCCGAAAACTACTTCCCAAACAACGACCCGACACTCGAGCCGAAAAACACATGGAGAGCACACGCAAACCTGCTTTTCAACAACTGGCTCAACTACTTTGTATATCAGCGCACTCCGTATGATATCGAAAGCATCGGAGAGAGCAAAATTTGAAAATACTCTTGATTTTATAAACATACTGCCTTTATAATATAAGAGAGATGTAACAAAACAACGCTTACGGGAGAAAAACGAATGAAAAGAAACAATTCTGTCGGTATTCTTACCATTATATTATGTTTGATCGCGCTGTTCATTCCCACATATATAGCCATCGGCGCTTATATCGCCGGACCCGATACGGATTATGAAAAAGAGAAGAACGAGATCACATCGGTGTCGGTTACCGATATCGACGGTAAAAACTATACATACGGAACAGAGCAAAAGGATATGCTCTCCGTTTTCACGTCAATCCTCGAAACCTCAACAAAGGTGAGCTCCCTCTCCGATTCTATCAGAAGCACCCCCGCATATACAGTCAAGTGTACAAGTGAAAACGGGGAGAGTGCGTACCGCTTTTATTTTAACGTAAACGGAGCGTCCTACTACGAGGACAGCCTCGGAAATGCTTACGGCATTTCGGAGGAGAAAAGCGCAGCCTTTTTCAGAACCGAATGTGCTGTCTGCCTTTTCTACAACACAACGGCACCAACTCTGAAAAACGCATTTAACGAACAGATAATTCCGCAGAGCATGACGTGGAGCTATCTTGACTATGATAAAAAATACGCTTCCGCCCCCGTTACTACCACAGCCGAGGAAAAGACATATGAGCTTGACGGCGGCTTTACTCTCAGCTTTGACATTCAGCCCGACTTTTCCAAGGTCATCCTCTACAGCGGAGACAGCGTAGTGTACGACGGCACGCTTGAGCTTTTATCTTCAAGTGTGAGCGTAAACAGCAACACCTCCTACAAAATGGTGATAGAAGCTGAATGGTACGAGGACTCACAGAGAGACTACTGCGGAAAGGCAAAGTATGAGTTTGTATCCGACGTAGCGGCACAGGCAAGCTTTACTCTCGGAGCAAACAGCGTGGAGGCAGGACAGATAGCAGTAATCAACGCAAACAACATAAAGGACGCATCCCTCATCAATGTGACCTTTACACCTGCGCTCAAATACAACTCTAATAACATCACACCCGTATTTTACGGCGGTGACGGCTCATATTCAGCGCTTATTCCGATACCTGCGGGCTGCTTTGCCGATAATGCTGAAAAGGGCAAGACGATGACGTATCAGATAGATGTCAGCTACGGCGCAACAAACTACTCACTGCATCTCAACGTAACAGACAGAACGAGCGTGACCACAAAGAAGGGCGATGCCTCGAACAGCGATATTACAAATCTAAGAACGCAGGATGCGCTCAGCGCCTTCTCTGCTCTTCTCACAGATACGGCGGCAAAAACCTCAGCGGACAAGCTCTGGACAGCAGACAAGTTCTTCAGCTACTATAACGATGGCTACAGATTTTCGCTTGCCTTCGGAAGAAATTGGCAGCTTGCAAACGGTGACAAGTACACAAACGAGTTTATTCAGTACAAGATGAAGGAAAACAGCGGTGTCATAGCCGTAAATGACGGCGTTGTGGCTGCTGTGGGCGAAAATGCGTACCTCGGCAAGTACATTGCGATAGACCACGGCATGGGATTGCAGTCATGGTACTTCCACCTCTCGTCAGTGCTTGTGTCTGCAGGAGATCAGGTTGCAAACGAGCAAGCTATCGCAAAGTCGGGTACGACCGGATTTTTGGAAAACAGCGATATCGGCTTTGCTATGATGTTTACGGTAAACGGCATTCCGGTATGCCCATACGCTCAGTCAAGCGGCGAAGGTCTTGAAGAGACGGGGCTCAATATGGTTGCTTTTGCAAAAGAAAACGGCTGATAAACACATAAAAATTCCCTGTATTCACAATGCGTGCATACAGGGAATTTTTGTTTTTCATTCATACCGTACCCTCCAAATAATAATATTTACATCCTAAAATATTGAATATCATCAAAATATGTGGTATACTTTTATTATCAGCTCTTGTCAGCCAGAGTAAAAATACTGCGGAGGAATGCGGTGACATATCAGCAAAGAAAAAAACAGGTGTGGTCATATCTCGGAAAAAACGTCGAGATAAAAATAGACCGCCCTATTGGATATATACACAAAAAAGAAAATTATACCCTCAAATATAAAATAAACTACGGCTATATTCCCGATGTTATCGGCGGAGACGGCGAGGAGCTTGACGTTTATGTTCTCGGCATCAACGAGCCGCTTGAGCGTTTTAACGGAAGGATCATCGGGATCGTCAACCGTGAAAATGATGTGGAGGACAAGCTGGTAGCCGCACCCGAAGGTATGATATTCAACCAGGCACGTATAGCTGAGCAGGTGCATTTTCAGGAAAAATACTACAAAACAAGCATTGATGCCCTTTATCAGAAATCATGCGGTGCTGTCGTATACAGAAGCTACAGGGGAATAAACGAGTATCTTCTGCTTTTGCAGAAAAAATCGCACACATGGAGCTTTCCCAAGGGTCACATGGAGGCATACGAGTCCGAGAGACAGACTGCTATCCGCGAGGTAAAGGAAGAAACGGGCTATAAAGTCAATCTTGCACGCAGCTTTCGTCATGAAATAAAATACACGGTAGGCGGTCTTGTACAAAAGAGCGTTGTTCTGTATCTTGCAAAGGTAAGAGGCACACCATCTATACAGAAAAGTGAGATCTCCTCATACAAATGGGTCAATGCCGAAGATGCAAAAAAATTGCTGTTCGGAAATTATCATTCCATCATAGACTCAGCCGAAAAATACATTGCCGAAAACAGCCGCACAGCAAGGCACCTGAGATAATGCAGGTGCCTTTTTTATGTAGTAAAAGCTCGGAGCACCGTAATACGGCGCTCCGAGCTTTTATTTTATCGCTTAATTTTTGGTTTACTGCTGTACAAGAGAGGATATCAGATTGTAGAAATCGTCAGCACCGATGTATGTCTCGGGCAGCTTTCCGTCCCACTTGTTGACATAGTAGTACATGAGAAGCGACTCTATATCCTCCTGTGTGAGGTTTTCCGGATTTTTTGCAAAGATGTCCCTTACCTGACCGATGATAGCCGCATCCTTCTGACCTGCATATTCAGCCGCATCCGCTTGAATTTTTGTTACGTCAAGCTCTGCCTGAGCCGCAATCTTAGCAACTGCCGCATCTGCATTTGCGTTTGTCTCGGAGATATTCTTTGCATATTCAGCCTCCATAAGAGCCTGTGCCTGCTCTATCTCAGCCTGCTGCTTTTTCTGTGCGGCAACCTGCTTTGCCTCTACGGCAGTAGTAAATGCATCCGAGAAGTCAAGATTTTCAAGCGATGTGTCAAGCACGTCAATATTGTAGGTGTCCAGCTTGTCGGTGAGTATCTGCTTTATCTCATTTGAAAGCTCCGCTCTCATCTCAAGCAGCTGCTCTGCCGTGTACTTTGCAATAACACTCTTAACAGCTTCCTGTATTCTGGGAGTGATTACCGTGTCATAATAGGTAATGCCTATCGTACGGTAGATATCCTGCGCATTTTCCTTCTGAATCTGGTAGTTGAGCGAATATGTAACGTTTACTTCCTGGATGTCCGAAGAAAAGCAGACGAGATTGGTGCTTGCCTTTTGGTTTCTGTTATCCATGTTGATAACAGTTTTCCACGGCATTGTGAAATGCACTCCTGCCTCGTATGTGTAGCTCTCGACATTACCAAAGGTGGTAACGATACCCGTGTGTCCCGTAGGAACCGTGCGCACACAGCCTGCACCTGCCAAAACAATACCAAGAACGATGACGATACACGAAACGCCCATCATCACGCCCTTGTTTTTGCTATTGCTTTTTTTTGTGGCTATCATCGCAAACAATGCCGCAACTGCCATAATAATTCCAATAATAAATAACGGTAACATAATTGTTTTCCTCTTTCCTTAAATATTTGTTGTACCAAAAAGCCCTTTGTACGTATGTTATTATATATCAAAGCCGCCCGATTGTCAATGAATTCCCGAGCAAGCGCCGAAGAGCGCGGAGATCTGTGAGCAGCCAAAAAGTTCATTTTTTCGGTAATTTGGATTTTTTCTGTATTTTTTGAGCAAATTTGGGGTAAAAAAGGCTTTATCATCCATTATTCTTTTGAAAATCCGTTCTCGTTTGATCAATAATGAATAACCCAAACAAAAATGCGTCCTCTTGCGAGAACGGATTTTTGTTTGGGTGTTTTGAACTTAATGACACGAATTAAATGTGCCTGAATACTTACATTACTACATCAAAGATATGGGATACCAAAATATTGTTTTCTACGATAGCTTGAGAGGTTTCTATAATACTTGTGAGGAAGGCTATCTTAAAAATTTTGCTAAACTTGCTGAGATTTCTTCAATTCACGGCTATATTATGCTGATGGAGGCGGAGGGCTACCTCTTCACTATTCACATATTACGAGCAAAGCGAGTAACAAGGTTCTGCGAAGCAGGTTCTTATTACCTATTACTTTCCAAAAACCTTCTCGGACGGATTTAGTGAAAAGTGAAAAGTGAAAAAGTAAAAACCTTCCCGAACTTCGTCCGAGAAGGTTTTGGCTCGTCTTGACAAAAAAACGTCAACACGAATATGTTAAAAATTACTTATCGACAACGATTTTTTCAACAAGCTCCGCAATTTTATCGGTAACATAACCGAGAGCGGCAAACTTGTCTTGGGTTTCCATGTCGGAATCCTTGATCATTGCCATATTGTTATCAAATGCCGATTTCACCAAATTAACTTTTTTGGTTTCCTCGTTTTGAACGTCATCGTACATCTTTTCATACATTTCCAACATTTTGAGAAGCGTTAACTCTCTAGTTTTAAAAACGTCGCAAATTTCGGAAATTTGCTCACAGAAAGCTTCTATATTTTCACTCTCAAACGTTGAAAGTGCATCTCCCAAGCGATGCAAAGATGTCTGGCTGTTCTCTGTAAGCTGCTTTTGTAATATAGTAAGTTGTACGAATATTTCTTTTGCGGTTAATTTATTTTCTTCCATTTTTTCTTCCTCCAAAATTTTATTCGGAGGACACGCAAGGCATATTTTATTTTCACCTACGAAGCGTGCCCTGCCGTTCTTTACAAGACCTTTTGCCCGTTTCGGGTAGGTCGCTTCATATTCATTTCCTTGCTCATCAACAACAATTACGTTTTTTTCGATGGGTGTCGTCCCCTTTGTTTTGACTTACTTTTTGCTAATATCGTTTTTTGTTATGGGTACCATCCCCGATTAGCACTTGTATTATATCACAATCTGATACAACTTTCAGTACATCTTGAAAATTATTTATTTAATTTACTTTTTGCGGTGTTGATTGAAGTAATCAATAGTTTTTTACTTCAATACACTTGTCCAAAATATCTCTGTTATCGCAATACCCGCTTTCAATTAAAAGCTCCAACCAATACTCGCTTTCAGAGCATTCTTTTAAGGCAATCTGTAATTTGGCAATAAAATCCGCAGTTCCGTGACCGTAAAATGCTTCGCGAATGTTTGCACCTACACTTGTTCCACTACGTATCAACTGATTTGTTAGTACACTTTCCTTTTTGTTCTTGCTTTACATAATTGCAAACTTTGATAACCTGCAAAGCAAATTCTTTGGATTTCGTAATTAAAGGACTATCTGCCATAACCTCATCGTCTTTCTTCTTGATGATTTAATTATATCACAAAACCTCTTACTTTTCAACCTTTATAATAAAAATGCTTTTCGGCACAGCGAAAAGCTACCTCACTTATTACCTCTTCCCTTTTACCTATTACTTCCCCAAAAATCCTGCCATTTGAGGTAAGAGTGAAGAGGTAAGAGGTAAAAAGTAAAAATCCCGCACTTGCGTGCAGGATTTTTTGAGACGTGTTGACAAAAAAGATGCCACCGCGTTATTTTTCCAGCTCCACGTCAAAATACAGTATCGTATGTCTGTTATGCTCAATAACAAATTTGATATGGCCGTTTTCGTAAAAGCCGTCGGTATAGGAATACGCGCCAGGGAAGTCTACCAGCGTTGTTTTATATTTCCAGGTTTTCATGTCGTCATCGGATATCCAAAGCTGAAGCGGATAACGCTTGGAGGAATTAGGCGTGTGAATAAGCGCGATCCTTCCGCCGTCCAGCATAAAGAGCCTTGGCTTGTTGGCGGGGTTTGGGATATCGGTCAGATAAACCTCTCCCCACGTCCTTCCGCCATTCTCGGAATCACATCGACACAGCACACCGCCGTTCGCGCGGGGCGTGCCGTCCTTATAAAATCCGCCGTGCTGCCGCAAAAGCATAGCGATCCTTCCGTCCGAAAGCTCTGCCAGCGTAGGCTCCGACCAAATCCATCCGTCCGACAGATCCATTCTGCACGCCTCGTGCTTTTCATAGCTTCTGCCCTGATCTCGGCTTTCAAGCACACCCGATTCACAATAAGGCGTCTTGGTGCGCGTAACGATCTTGTCCTCGTACTCCCTCATGACCCTATCGTGCTCCTCTTTGGTTACGGGGTAGGTCTGATAGGGTAAAAGAATACGCCCGTCAGAGGTTGTGAGGCGCGCCCTCATAAAAGTGTATTCCGGGAAGAATGGGGGAGCACCGAAATTTTTCCACGTGTAGCCGTTGTCAAAGCTTTTCATCATAAAGCATTTCCAATCAAGAAAGCGGACGCTATGCACCGTCAGATACGCGGTGATCTCCTCGCCGTCAACGGTAAGCTCCGTGCAGTATACGGCTTGTCCGTCCTCCGGATAGATGCTTTCCTTTTTCGACTAGGTCTTGCCCTCGTCCCGGCTGTGAAATACGTATACCCTGTTTTCGGGATCAGGCTCTCTTACGCCTCCGCATTGGCATACGCACAGCAGCTCACCGTTGGCCGTTCGCTCCAAAAGCGGCTCGCAGCTCAGCGAGGCAGTATCTATTTGATGGATAGAGATGTGTTTTACCATTTTAATATGTCCTCCTTTATTTTTTTACACCCGTTAATAAGCATATTCAGCTCACTTCCTACGCTGATCATACTGACGCTTTTCTCTAAGGAAGCGTGGATCAGTGTGGGGTCGCCCGTGATAATGCCAAACGGCTTGCCTGCGGCGCGTGCACCGGCCGCGATCCTTTCGATCATCCGGATCAGCTCTGATTTATTGCCAATGCACTGCATATCCACAGAAAGATCATTGGGTCCTATAAAAACTCCGCAGACGTCGGGGACAGACAGTATTTGGTCAAGGTTCTCTACACCGCAAGCTGTTTCAATCTGAGCGTAAATTTTCATTTTTTGGTTTGCCGTGGCCATATACTCCGTCATCGGCGGGGGATCGTAGAGTGTATGTGCGCGCGTGGTAGAAACGCCCCGTTCTCCTGACGGCGGATATTTTGCATACCGTATCACTTTCTTGATATCCTCAGCGGTGTTCGTCATAGGGAGCAAAAATCCGCTTACACCCATATCCGCAAGCTTGGTGATGTGGCCTCTGCTGCTGTCACCGATCCGCACGATCATATCAAGCCCCACGAGATTTGCTTTTACAGCCAGCTGAGCAATATCCGAATTATCAAAGTATCCGTGTTCATTGTCCAGAATAACAAAGTCAAGTCCGTTGTTTTTGGCTATAATTGGAAAGTTGGAAAAACAAATTTCGGAAAGCATTGTTCCAACCCGTATTTCTTCACGCTCTGCAATCATTTTCAATCCCTCCATTCCGATATTCGGCTTTATTAAGCTGCATTTTAGACCTGTTTTTTCAAGCTTCTGCGATAAAAAGCGGTAACATCGCTTTCCACCACCCCCGCCAACAAGGAGCTCCGTTTTCGATGGGAGTTGCCGAATTGCATTCAAGACCTGGAAAACAAGCTCTTCGTATCCTTCTTCCTTATATATGAGATCTCCGCCAATCAAACCACTGACCGTGTATAGCCTGTTTTGATCGAAATAAGGGCGTTTTTCATAATTTCCGTTGGGATAACTTGCCCCGTGAAGACACGCAATCTGTGTGGCAGTGCCGATATTCAGTAAATATTGTTCGGATGTCGCCCTGCTTCCCAAAAAGCTTACCTGTTGGTCTCCTATAGGGGTATATATGGAAATGCCCTCGTAGCTTCCTATCGGCGTAACTTGCATATATACAGACGGCATTTTCAGCCCCGGGGCATGTTCATTGCGTTTTCCCGTATCAGAAAAGAAGAATCCGGAGGCACAGGCATCGGAAATGTGTGTTGCATTGCTTCCTGTAAGCCACCACGCAATATAAGAGCCAAGTGTGAAAAACTCTCCCTCACAATTTTGAAAGGCAAGCTTCACAAGGGGCAAATTGCTTTTCAGTGACGTTCCCATTTGATTAAAATCGATATTGTTGAAACGGGGATCCTCAATATTTCCGCTGCTATCCCTCCAGGAAACGTAATCGGAAAAGCCGTCACTTGAACTATGCAGTATAAATCCATGCATTTGTACGCTGAAAAAAGCCTTGTTGCAGCAATAGTGTTTACCTTTTTTGAAAATATGGCAAATACACTTCTGTATTTCCGAAAGAGAAACCGAAAAACGTATCCCATCGTTTATTTTGGCGCCCGGAAATGGGATCGCATCCGATAACAATACCTTTTGCGTGCTTTCATCATAAACACTGTATTTTATAAAAGTGCTGCCAACGTCTGTAAGCAAGCATGCCACCTGACCACCTCCAAGTAAATTATATCACAGTTTTATTCAATGTAAATTGATTTTATATCATAAAACATTGATTTTTCTGCTTTCCTGCGTTATAATAGAAATGAGGTGATCTTATGTCAGAAGAATTCGCAAGATTTATCGTAACGAAAGAGATTCGCTTTAAATATGCAAAAGGGATGCGAGATATTTTTGGAAAGGAATTGCACGTATATCACGAAATTCTCTTTTTTATCGCCGGAGATGCGGAGTTCGTGTCTGAGCTTGGAGCCAGAAAATTATCGCCGTTTACCACTGTAATCATCCCCAAGGACACGTTTCACAGCTTTGTTGTTCATGGAAACGAAGCGGACTATTGCCGATGCGTTTTGAATTTCGAGAGTGTTTCAGAGCTTGATGAACTGATCAGCTCCAAGCTTAAAAACGTTTTTATAACCACAAATGAAAATTTAAAAGAGTTGTTTGTAAAAATGCAGGCTTTAGAGAGCAGTACGTTTTCACAGTTAGAGCGCGAAATCCTGCTAAAAGCATTGTTTGCACAAATTCTTGTTGCATTAAACGAGCATGAAAACAGCTTTTTTGACGTTTTGATCAATACGCTTACAGAACAAGTCCTTGCATATATTGATCAAAATATCGAAAAATCGCTTTCTGTAAGAAGCTTGGCAAATATGCTGTATATTTCTGAATCCTATCTTGCGCACGTGTTCAAAAAGGACTTGCGTATTTCCATTCACAAATATATCCTGGAAAAGCGCCTCATTATTGCCAACAACAAAATTAAAAAGGGCATCCCGGCAATGCAAGCTGCTGCGGAATGCGGATTTCAGGACTATTCGGGCTTTTACAGACAGTACAAAAAAATGTTCGGGATTTCGCCGCTTGACACCAAGCAAAAAACTTGACGAATTTCATTTCCACTGTCTCAAAACGGTGCAAGCGCCTATCGAAACGTTTGATTCCTCACGATGTGTCTCAAAACAAAAATCCAAAAGTCCGCAAACTCCTTGAAAGTAACAGACTGCGAATTTGCATTTCCGCTATTGGAAGCTAGCTGATTTTTGAACTCATTTAGCTTGGTTCTGACATCTGATTGCTTACTTCCCTGCCAATGCTTACGCAACGTTTTTCCAGAGCTATCCCTCCAAGTAATCTCAGCACGCCATTTATTTAGTTTTTCAACGTAATAAACTGCGCCCTCTCCATTAGATCGCTTTGCTGTGTTTTTCATTCTTCTCCAATCTGCCGCATTGATATCCGTCAGGTAACCCGTCAGGTAATAGGTAATAGATTTACAGCGGCAATAAATAAATTTTAGAAGTAAACAACAGCAAAAGATGTTAAAAAGTTGATTCCGACTTGTTACGCAGATCCAATCAAGATGCTATAAAAAAGATTAAAAAATGCTTGAAAATTCGCAGAATTGAGCAAAAATAATAATAAAAAGAGCTCAGAATACCTTCTGAGCTCTCAGACTGAAGACAAAGTCACTGAAAAAGTGGCTTTGTTTTTTTGCAAAAAGGAGAAAAGTATGGTATAATAGAAGAAAGGAAGCGAGGGGAAAAAATGCTAACAAGTGAAAACAAAAAACGCAATCAAATACAGATGTTCTGTATAGATGATCTTGTACCGCAAGACCATATGCTGCGAAAGATAGAGAACGCAATAGATTGGAGCTTTATCTATGATCTTGTGAAAGACAGATACAGCGAAGATAAGGGAAGACCAAGCATAGACCCCGTAACTTTGATCAAAATACCGATGATACAGTATCTTTATGGGATACGCAGTATGCGGCAGACCATAAAGGAGATAGAAGTGAATTTGGCATACAGATGGTTTTTGGGATTGGATATAACGGATAAAGTGCCTCATTTCACAACATTCGGAAAGAATTACACAAGAAGATTCAAAGGCACTGACCTGTTTGAGAAGATATTTTCAAAAATACTCGACGAATGCTTCAAGCATAAGTTCGTAAATCCAACAGAGGTATTTGTGGATGCTACACACGTAAAAGCGTGTGCAAACGGAAAGAAGTATACAACTCAAGTAGTACATGAAGAAGCGTTATTTTATGAGAAGCTGTTAAAAGAAGAAATTGGTGAAGACAGAGCCGAGCATGGCAAAAAGCCGTTGAAGGATAAGGATGACGAGGATGGAGACGGTGAAAACAGCGGAGGTTCAGGTGCTGTAAAGGAAGAAAAACAAAGTACCACCGATCCTGACAGCGGATGGTTCCATAAGGGCGAACACAAGCAGGTATTTGCATATTCGATAGAGACTGCATGCGACAAGAACGGTTGGATATTAGGGTATACGGTAAACAAAGGAAATCTTCATGACAGCAGAACGTTCAAAGGCATATATGACAAGCTCAAACCGTTTGGAATAGAGAAACTGATAGCCGATGCAGCATACAAGACCCCCGCTATTGCAAAACTTTTGATAGATGATAATATATCCCCCATATTTCCATACAAACGCCCACAGACTAAAGACGGATTTTTCAAAAAGCACGAATATATATATGACGAGCATTTTGACTGCTATATATGCCCAAACAACAAGATATTAAAGTATTCTACCACAAACCGAGAAGGCTATCGAGAGTACAAGAGTTGCTCGTCTGATTGTGCTAACTGCCCATACTTGCATCAGTGTACGGAAAGTGCAAACCACGTTAAGGTTGTTACTCGGCATATATGGGAAAACTACATAGAAATATGCGAGGATCTTCGTCATACAGAGGGAACCAAAGAACTCTATGACAAGAGAAAAGAAACCATCGAACGCCTTTTTGGCACAGCAAAAGAGCATCATGGTTTCCGTTACACGCAGTTAAAAGGTAAAGCCCGGATGGATATGAAGGTCGGGCTTACTTACGCATGCCTAAATCTGAAAAAATTAGCAAAGATGCTATCCTTGAAATGTGGAAAACTCCTTTTTGTCTTCAGTCTGTGCTTTTCGCCACAGCGAAAAGCTACCTCACTTATTACCTCTTCCCTTTTACCTATTACTTCCCCAAAAATCCTGCCATTTGAGGTAAGAGTGAAGAGGTAAGAGGTAAAAAGTAAAAATCCCGCACTTGCGTGCAGGATTTTTTGGAGGCGCCACCCGGATTTGAACCGGGGATCAAGGTTTTGCAGACCCGCGCCTTACCACTTGGCTATGGCGCCATCCGTTATTAAATTGCCGTGTTTTTCACACGCATGATATTATAGCATACTTACTCTTTGTTTGTCAATGGGTATTTTTAAAAAAAGAGAAATATTTTTTAAAAGTGCTTGCTCCGGTAAAATGCCGAGGAATGTTCCGTTTGACATAGCCAATACGTCACAGTCTGCACTTACCGCTCACGCATGCGTGAAAGCGCAAATTAAAGATAAAAACACAAAACCGGACGTTTTTTGCGTATGTTTGGGCATATACAGGAGAAATAATTGTAAAAAGCACTTGACAATCTGCGCCTTTTATGAGATAATGAGGAGTATCAAATTGTCAATACAAAATAATTACACGCTTCCGAAACGTGTAAGGAGGTGCATAGAATGCTCAGAACATATCAGCCTAAGAAACGTCAGAGAAAGATGGAGCATGGCTTTAGAAAGAGAATGGCTACAGCTAACGGTAGAAAAGTTCTCAAGAGAAGACGCGCAAAAGGCAGAGCTCGTCTCACATACTAAGATTGAGTTTCGGCGGTAAGACAGGCACGCATCGTGTTTCTTTGCCGCCTTTTTGCCGTTTTGGCACTCTTTCTTCAAAAAAGCGATCTCCGTAATACGCCTATGGTGTGTACGGGGATTTTGTATTAAAAGGCAATCATACCAAAATGCCGTATCATTCGGCGAAAAAGAAAACAATAATTAAAGAAAACAATAATTACGGAAGCGACAATTATGAAGTACGGAACAATTTGTGAGCATCACTTATACAGCAAGGCTTATTCAAAAGGCAAAAAGTGCGTATGTCCGTCTATTACAGTATATGTGCTGAGGGATCTTCATGCCGCAAAACTTGCAAAGCAAAATCCGCTAAAGCAAAAATACAACAGAGTAGGTCTGTCTGTGCCCAAAAAGGCAGCAACAGGTGCTGTGGGCAGAAACAGAGTGAAGCGCATCTTGCGTGAGGCGTACAGACTCACCGAGAAAAAATACAATATCAGGCACGGATACCTTATAGTAATTGCATCACGTGCCGCCGCAAACGACAGGAAAACGCCCGAAATAGAGGCGGAGCTTGTCCGCGCACTCAAACGTTTGGAGCTTTTAGTATGAAATATATTTTCATATATTTGATAAAGCTCTATCAAAAATTTATTTCACCTATAAAACCGAGATGTTGCAGGTTTACACCGACCTGTTCAGCCTATGCTCTCGAAGCATTTCAGAAACGTGGCTTTTTTGTCGGTTTTGCGCTCAGCGCATGGCGCATACTGCGCTGCAATCCTTTTTGCCGTGCGGGATATGACCCCGTACCTGAGAAAAAAGCAAAAAAGACAAAGCAAAAAACATCGTAGGGTGAAAAAGGAAGGATGCGAATTTTTCGCACAAACGAAAAAATGTTCGATTTTATTTATGTATGGATAGGAAAGCTTATTTCGCTTTTCAACAGCTTTACGGGAAACTACATATTGGCACTTCTCATTTTCGCTGTAGTTGCAAAGCTGATATTCATTCCCTTTGATATCAAACAGCAAAAAAACAGTATCAAGCAAGCACAAATGCGTCCCAAAGAGATGGCTATCAGAAACAAGTACAAGGGACGCACGGACAGAGCTACGCAGATGAAGATGCAGCAGGAGGTGCAGGATCTTTATCAGCGTGAGGGTTATTCTCCCTTCAGCGGCTGTCTTCCCATGCTCATACAATTCCCTATCATTATCGTTCTTTACGGAGTTATACGCCAGCCCCTCACCTATATCAGCGGTATGGGTGCAGAAGCGGTCAACGCAATGGCGGCAGCGCTCAACAGCATTTTCGAGACTACCACCTACGTTACAGGCGATCAAATTCCGATGATAGCGGCGATAAAGGACCTTGCGGGAGAAAACATTACAGCATTTACGGATGCCGTAACAGCGGTAGCTCCCGACTTTGCTTTTGACAGCTTTGTATCCGGACTTCCGAACTTTGAAGTGTTCGGTATAAATCTCGGATATTCACCTCAAGCATACAAGGCTATTGCAGGAAGCTTTTTCCACATCTTGTTGATAGTACCGATACTTAACTTTGTTGTTCAGTTCTGCTCAACAAAAATCATGAAGAGATTCCAGCCTCAGCCGGTAGTAAACGATCCGTCACAGAAGAGCTCAATGGCTATTATGGAGTTCACTCTGCCGCTGATGACAGTATACTTTGCATATGTTATGAGTGCGGCTATCGGTGTTTACTGGATATTCCAGAACATCATATCGCTATTTGAAAGATTTATAATTTCAAAAGCTATGCCTCTTCCCAAATATTCCGAAGAGGATATAAAAGAGATGGAAAAGGCTGCCAAAGCCGCAGCTAAAAACAGACAGGCTGCTTCGGGCACATCCGAGAGAGCAAGCGGAGAAAAGCCCCGCTCGCTTCATCGCATAGACGAAGATGACGACGACGAGCCTGCACCTGTGCAAAAGAAGAAAACTTCCGTGACCGAGGAAGATGAGGAGAAAAAAGCGGACAAGGCAACTACCAGTGAGAGCGAAAAGAAAAATGCCGCAATAGCCGACAAGGTCATAGGAGATGCGCCGAAGCTCAAAGACGAATCTGATAAATACAATTCAAAAAAGAAAAAATAAGCAGAGGACACATAATGGAAACTAAATCATATACAGCCACCGGAAAAACAGTTGAGATAGCCCTTGAAAACGCAAAAAAGGCGCTTATGATAGACACTATCGACGGCTTTGGCTTTGAAATACTTGACAAAGGCAAGTCGGGATTTTTCGGTATAGGCGCAACACCTGCAAAGGTAAGAGTTTACGAGCTTGAGCCTGAAAAGCCGACAGCTCCCGCACAGAAAAAGGAGCCTGCACCCAAGGCCGAACACAAGCAGAAGAAAAGCTTTGACAAAAAGCCCGCTGTACAGAAAAAGCAGGAGACAGAGCAACCGACAACAGCTCAAAGCAAAGCAACGACAGAGCAGAAAGCCGCACCCACAGGTACTCCTATTGATGAGAACTGTGCTGCGCTCGCATTCGTCCGCACAACACTCAAAAATCTCGGTCTTACTGCTACGGCAGACGGATACGTTGATGAAGAAGGCATTAAGAGGATCATAGTAACCGGCTCTGACGCAACAATGCTCATAGGCCATCACGGTGATACACTCGATGCATTCCAGTATCTTGCAAATCTTGCGGCAAACAGAGAGTTCAAATCAGGCGACAAAAACCACAACAGAGTAACGGTAGACATCGAAGACTACCGTTCAAAGAGAGAGCAGACTCTCCGTGCACTTGCACGCAGAATGGCAAACAAGGCAATCAAATACGGCAGAAGCGTTATGCTCGAGCCGATGAATCCCTACGAGCGCCGTATCATTCACAGCGAAATTCAGAATATCGAGGGTGTAGCAACAAACTCGATAGGCAGCGAAAACAACCGTAAGGTAGTAATTTACCTTACAGACGGCAAAAAGAAAAACACGAAATGACAACGACAAACAAAACCGTTGCGGCTATATCGACCCCACCCGGCAAGGGTGGGGTAGCTGTTATAAGGATAAGCGGAGATGATGCCGTAAAGATCGCAAGCAAGGTTTTCATTCCCAAGAGCAGATGCGAAGTAAAGGAGCTTTCCTCCCGCTATGCCGTATACGGCGAGATAGTATCTGACGGAAATATTGTTGATGACGGTATACTCACGCTTTTCCGTTCCCCCGCCTCATTCACAGGAGAGGACACGGCAGAAATATGCTGTCACGGGGGTATGCTCATCAGCGCAAAGGTACTGCAGGTATGCCTTGAAGCCGGAGCTGTTGCGGCAGGTCCCGGAGAGTTTACACGCCGAGCTTATCTAAACGGCAAGCTCTCTCTCTCAAAGACGGAAGCGATAGCAAATCTTTTGGATGCAAAAACTCAAGCACAGCTCTCTCTTGCACGAAACACGGCAAGCGGAAGGCTGAGCCGTGAGATACAGAGGATATACGAGCAGATGCGTAATATTGCGGCATCAGTATATGCTTTGGTCGATTATCCGGAAGAGGATCTGGCGGAAATGAGTTGTGACGAGATGAAGGAGAAGCTGTTATCCGTAAAGGACAGTATCAAAGCACTCGATCTCGGGTACGACAGCGCTAAGGTCATAAACGAGGGTATAGAAACTGTCATATGCGGTGCACCCAACACGGGAAAAAGCTCGCTATACAATGCGCTTGCAGGAAAAGAGCTTGCGATAGTAACAGACATCGAGGGAACTACGAGAGACACGCTTTGCTCCGAGGTAGCGCTAGGGGATGTTCTGCTGCGTATCAGCGACACGGCAGGAATTCGTGAAAGCTCGGATACGGTCGAGAAGATCGGCATAGAACGCAGTCTGTCCGCGCTCGAAGAGGCAAAGCTCGTTTTATGTGTGTTCGACGGCTCAAGAGAGTTAAACAAAGAGGACACAAAGCTTCTCCAAAGGCTCAAGGGAGAGACTGAAAAGTGCGTCATCGCATTGATAAACAAGTGCGAATGCGACATTGTGTGCGACACCTCATATATACAGAGCTGTATTGAGCACACACTTTTTGTCAGCGCAAAATCCGGTGAAGGACTTGACCGTCTAAGAGACACGGTGCACGCTCTCTTTATATCGGATAAGATAGATATTTCAAACGATGCTATCATTTCAAACGCAAGACAGCACTCGTGCGCTGTGTCAGCCCTTGCGGCTGTAAACGATGCGTACAATGCACTTGCCTCCGGTATGCCGCCCGACATGGCGGCGTGCGACATCGAGCGGGCAATGTCACAGCTGTACGAGATAGACGGGCAAAGTGTCAGCGAGGATATTACAAACGAGATATTCTCAAAATTCTGCGTTGGAAAATAAGAACGGCGCAATTTCACTCAAAGACAAAAACGGCGCAAATTCCAATAAAGCAAAAAAATGGCTGTTGCAAATGCTTGCAACAGCCAAAATGATCAGTGCTTTTTCTTTGGAACAAGAATAAATATGAGAATAATTATCGCAACTGCTATGATAATGCATATTATTATTGCGGCAGCCATTGACCCGTCGTCCTCACCGTCAGCCATATCCGTGTCTGTCGCAGAAGACGTATCAGACTGCGTTGCGCTTTGAGTATCGGTGCCTGTCTGTGTTGCGCTGTTTGTGTCGCTTTGCGTATCGTTCGGAGTAAGAATGTCGGACGCAGCCTCGGATACGTTATCACCAAAGCTGTCAAAAGCACTCTCAACCGAGCTTCCGACACCACCGTCACTTCCCTCTACTGTTCCCGCATCGGGATCAAGTGGTGTGTTGTTGCCGCTGTCAGATACCATTCCGTCATCGGGCGAGAGAATGCCCGTATCATTTTTTGTATCGGCAAAGCAGTAGATAGTAAACACAGACAGCATACACACGATGCAAAGCACCTTTGCGAGTAGTTTTGTTCTTTTGTTGTTTATTTTCATTTTGATATGTCAACCTTTCATAAATAAGTTACGTATACAATTATTACCCAAAAGCAAAACAATATACATTTTCGGGGTCTTACATGGAAAACAAAAGATTTTCAAAAAATGACAGCGGTTTTATATGCGAAAACTGCAAAAAAGAGGTCACCCCTTTAGGCTACACCTCACGCAACCACTGCCCCTACTGCCTTTATTCAAAGCACCTTGACATAAATCCCGGAGACAGAGCAAGCGACTGCGGAGGACTGCTCGTTCCCATCCATGCCGAGATAAGTGCAAAAAAGGGCTATGTGATAGTTCACAAATGCAAAAAATGCGGAGAAATTCATAAAAACAAAGCGGCAAATGACGACAATGTCTCTTTGATCATCCGACTCACCGCAACAGAAATATAAAAGCAGGAGAAAAGACATGATAGGCATAATAGGCGCTATGAAAACAGAAACAGACGCTCTCATAGAAATGCTCGAGGGCAAAGCTGTCGAGACGATAAGCGGAAGAGAATATTATACGGGTAAGCTGTTCGGGCATGATGCGGTAATATGCACCTGCGGTATCGGCAAGGTTTTTGCCGCTATATGCGCTGAGGCAATGATACTGCGCTATGCACCCGATATTATTATAAATACGGGCGTTGCGGGAGCACTTTCCGACGCACTCGACGTGACAGACATCGTAATATCCGACTCGGTGGTTCAGCATGATATGGACACCTCCCCTCTCGGAGACCCCGTAGGACTTGTCAGCGGAATAAACAAGGTATATTTTGAAGCTGACAAAAATGCCGCCGACAAGATCACAGAGATCGTGCGCAGCATGAATATAAACGCCCTGAAAGGCACCGTTGCATCGGGAGACCAATTCATATGTGAAAGAGCTCACAAAGAAAAAATAAAAGCTAACTTCCCCGCCGCTGTATGCTGTGAGATGGAGGGTGCCGCCATAGGCCATGTTGCGTATGTCAACAATACCCCCTTTGTTATCGTCAGAGCAATCTCGGACAAGGCTGACGGCACGGGAAATATGGACTATATGCAGTTTTGCGATATAGCGGCGCAAAACTCGATAAAAGTAATTTCCGCTTTTGTAAGACAATATTGATCTTGTAAAAATGGTTTATGCGTGAAAAGCCTTGTTTCAAAACAACGGAAAAACATTGCAGAAAATAAACATAACAACGAAAATATATCGGAAGACGTATAAAACAAAAAGCAGATTTGAAGCACTTTTCAAATCTGCTTTTGTTTTTGCTTATTTCTTATATAAAATGCACCTTTGGGCATATGCCGAGTATCTTTGCGATAGCATCGGCAACACCCGTGCCGTATGTAGCAAAGCCTATGTCGTTAGGGTGCAGTCTGACGTCTCTGAAATAATCATATGAATGAGGCACAAGCTTGTCTCCGTCGAGCACATACATATTTTCATATTTTTTTGCGCTCTCAGCAATAAATTCACGTGCAAAGGCGAAGCTGCCCGCTTTTGTCACCACATAGTGAGCGGCACGCCATACGGGTGTAATGATCAGCACCGGAGTGGTGGGAAACAGCTCATGCATACGGCAAAGATACTCCTCACAGTCACGGCAAAAATCCTCCTTGGTCTTTCCCGACCAGTCGTTTGTTCCGTATGCTACTGTGATGATATCGGGCTTTTTCTTACCCGCAAAAAGCTCGGGGTCAAGCGAGCATGCGTTAAAAACGTAACCGCCGACACCCTGATTTATACAATCAAGGTCAAGGCGGCGAACCGCAACATTTGCATACGACTGAGAGGTGATCTCAGCATCATAGCCGTGAGTGATAGAGTCACCGATAATATATGCAAAAGCGCTGTAATTATCATACGGCTCAACAAAGCTCTCTCCCTCAAGCTCTATCTTGTCAAAGCACAGCTCCACGCTGTAAGGCAAAAATATGGTAACTCTCTTTTTACCTTTTTTCTCGAACTCATGTCTGAAGCCGCCCTTTTTTATATCAAACGCATTCTTCTCAACGAAAGAATAGGTGAGCACCTCATCCTCATATACATCAACACTCAAAAATATTCTCGATGTAAGGTGTACATAATGGAAATCCATCGCAAGAGCATCGGCATCGGTATAAAAATCAAGACGCATTCCCGCCTGCTGATACACAGCCGTAGGACATCTTTCAGCAATAACTGCCGCCTGCTTGTCTGTAAAGCGCTTTGTGTGTAAAACGCCGTTTTCATCAGCGAAAGCGGCATATTCGCCTCTTATCACCTTTTTGAATAAATTTTCATCAAAGATCATTTTCAGCACCTCTGTCATTCATAAAATTATTTTTTTTTGGAATAATAAATTAAAGTCGATACCATATCTGTTTTATTTTAGCACTAAAAAAAAGAAAAGTAAATAAGTAAAAGGAAAAAATTCATTATGTCAGAAAAAAACAATGATAACGGCAAAAACTCTGCCCCTGACAAAAACGACATAGATAAAATTCTAAAAACGGGGACCGTGAGCGCAGGCAAAGGAGAGACGCTGATACATTGCATCAGCATTGTCGGACAGATAGAGGGGCATTACATGCTTGAATCCACGCAAAAAGCAACAAAATACGAGCAGCTTCTCCCGCTTCTCTTTTCTGTTGAAGAAAGCCGAGATATCTCCGGGCTGCTCGTGCTTCTAAACACTATGGGAGGAGACGTTGAGGCTGGACTTGCGATAGCGGAGCTTATCGCTTCAATGACAAAGCCGACAGTATCCGTTGTTCTCGGCGGCGGTCACAGCATCGGAGTTCCGCTTGCGGTCAGCACAGACTGCTCTTTTATCGTGCCGAGCGCCACAATGACGATACACCCCGTGCGTACAACCGGATTTGTCATCGGAGTGCCTCAGTCCTTTTATTATTTTGACCGAATGCAGGACAGAATACTCGATTTTATTACTTCGCACTCCTCTGCCGACAAAGAGGTATTAAAAAAGCTGATGATGGACACGGACGAGCTTGCAAACGATGTCGGAAGCATCGTCGACGGCAAACGAGCAGTCGAGATAGGACTTATCGACCGCTTGGGAGGGCTCGGTGAGGCGGTAAGCGAGCTGAAAAGAATGATAAAAGAGAAAAAATAATACCGTCTGTTCGGTAGATCTTTTGCAGGGTATACCTTTAAAAAAGGTATACCCTGCACTTGTAAAAAAGCTCCGACAAACGGTTTGATGCTTATGAAATATTTATGCTTATATTATGTTTGTTTAGCAATTTTAACAAATACTGTTGGCGCATTAACATTTTTTATGATTACTATTGACAATAGATACTAAACATGGTAAAATATATACTCAAACAACTGATACTATTCTGAGATGAGGTGATTATAATGGTACTATTCTGTCACCGTAGTATACGGCGTGCCGAATATGAGTATACCCCTTTTCTGAATAAGCCAAGGCTGATAATTGTATATTGATTCGCACGTCGCATCTGTTGCGGTATACATTCTTATTTTGGTTTATATCTTAAAAAATTTTATTAATACAGGAGGTATTAAATGAAAAAATATTTTTTCTGTTATTTTTTTAACATTTTTTGTGTCGGCGTTTTCAATCATAGCAATGGCAGCTGAAAGTGATGTTGAAGTACAGCCGCTTGCTGTATGCACAAATCATAATTATACTGACTTCGGTGGTTATAACCAAACCTATAATCAACACACATACTATTGCTCAAACGACGGATGCAATGCATACGAGGTCGAGTCGTGCTATATTACGTTCTGCGGTTTTTACAATACTCAGGACTCAGCACAATGTGAGAGATGTCAAAAAGGCACTTTGACAAACATTCATGACTACGAACCTGTTCCCGATACAGTTAGCAGTGATTACAAGCACACATATACCTGCACAAGGTATGATGAGGATCTCTGGGCGGAATGCGGAAAGACCGGCATTACAGAAAGTTGCACACTAGGAGATACATATATATGGCGTGGTTTTGTCGAAAACCACGGGCATATTCTAACCAAAACCTGTACTATATGCAATTTCAAGCGTACAATCGGATATTTTTATCCTCAAGGTCACCCGAATTATTTCAGTACTGACAATAACTGTACATACTGCCAAATGGAATCCCCGTACAATATGGAATTTGATCAATAAACAAATGCAAGGAAATGTAACAGGGCAGTGAAAATCATACTGCCCTGCTACAAAAATGTCAGGAGGTACTGTATGAAAAAATACATATCTGTCATTTTAGTGCTGATAATGTCCGTACTCTTGTGCTCATGCAATGATGCGGGGCGGGATGTGCCTGTTTATACAGCAAGATCCGATATCTCCGACAAGAGCACTTCCGATGCAACTGACGAAAGCGAGCACACACATAATCATGAGGATGAGGAGCAAGGCGCTCAGACTTTTTTCTCTGACTCTACCGAATATTTTGAGATAGAGCTTCCCTCTGACGGGGAGGAGCTGCAATATTCCGAGCCTTTTGTTCTGTATGAGAGCAGCGGCGGGGAAACGCTCACCGTTTCGGCAGCTCAACGCATCGGCGATGTGATATATTTTGATACAACAGAAGAGCAAACGCCGTTCACATATCTGTCAATGATGCTTTTGACAAAAGGCAAGGAGGTATTTTTGTCCCTCAACCCCATAGCTGATGAAAGCTCGCCCTACGACTTTTATCTCACCAAATACTCGGAGGCAGACGACGATTATATCGAAGGTATCGCAAAAAAGTTCAAAACCGCCCTTGGAGCTGAGTACAGCTCAGAGAAAAGCTACTACTACGTGCTGTACCACAGCACAGCTGACGGTAATGTTCAGCATTGACCTTTGATCTGCGGCTATATACGAATATAATGTTGCAATAAAACAGCACGACAGTGCAAAAGTGAATAATATGAAAAAGAAATATTTATTTTTATTTGCCGCGGCGGCAATTTTTTTGACATCGGCAATCATATCGGGCTGCTTTTCCGCAGACAGTCTGAGGCTGGACGAGAAAACACACAACGAGCTAAAGAGGGAGCTCGAAACCAATACATACAACCAATTTCCGATGTTTTCTTTTCCGGAGAGCAATTTGGAAGAATGCAGCTCGCACAGCCCGAAAACGGTATGTACAAGCGAGACGCATCAAACGGTCTGCAAATATTGTCAAGAGCCGATGTCTGAAGCGGTCGCACACTCTGCGGCAAAAACATTGGCAAACGGCACAGCCATAATAGACGGCAAATTTTATGTAATAGTAAACGACATATGCGCCTGCCGCTATGTTATGCATTCAAGATATGAGTCGGTCGAGCTGAAATAAAAGCGAAGGGAGCGGGGCGGGTTTATATGGATTATATAAAATACGGTATTCGCAACGCCGTTCGAAGAAAAAGATCAACCGCTATCATATTTTTGACAGTAGTTGCGGTCTCTCTTGCTCTGGTAGTATGTCAGCTTTGTGCAGGCATGTGTGACATGGTAATAAAACGCAGCGAAAATCCATATTCAGACTACTACAGACTGCTCACTGACAGAACAAACGATGTAGTAGATCTCAGCTATACATCAAAAGACAAAATGCTCAGCGGCACATGGGAAAATCTGCAAGACATCCACAAGCTCGTCAAAAACATAACCGACTATACGGCAGAGCTGAGTGTACAAGCTGCGGCAGATCTTCAGCCCGTCACAAGAGAGCATTTTACGCATAATACAAAATTTACGCTTTACGGGATATCGGAGTGCATGGATATCTGCGAGTTTGCAAGAGGAGAGCTGTCTTTGGCAGACGGACGTTATCTGACAAAAGACGACAGAGCAAATGCGGACGATGTCTGCATGATAAGCGACGAGCTCGCAAATATAAACGGCATATCGGCAGGCGAATACATCTTTATACAAATGGCAGACGGCGAGTACCGTGCGTTTCTTGTTGTCGGGATATACAGCGACAATATATGGCGCAACGAGTCAAGCATATATTACAGCTACAGCTTACAGGAAAACTATATATACATTCCGCTGTCGGTGTGTGAAGAGATGCGGTATGCAAAATGCTTTAATTATCAAATAAAGCTCGATAATGACGCTCTGATAGATGATGTAGAGGAATATGTCAACAAATATTCAATGGCGGACGGTTTCCCTGCAACATTTATCAGGGTATCCGATATATACAACTCAGACAATCAGGGAATACATACGCTGAAAAATGCGGCAAACGGTATACGATACTTTTTTGTGGGGATAGCACTGGCGCTATTAGTCATCTTTATTGTATCGGATGTCGGCTCGAGAAAAAAAGAGCTCGGCGTATATATTGCTATAGGAGCAGGGAGGCACTGCGTTATACTCATGCTGGCGACCGAAATTCTGCTCGTATCAGCCGTAGGCACTGCGGCGGCAGGAATATCGGCATGCTTTGCTCCAAAGGCGGCAAATTTTCTGCTGGGCTCCGTAATGGCTGACAGCTCTGCCGAGGCGCTGAAAAACACAAGCTCCGACACGGTGATGAGCCTTATGCGTGAGAGCGAAATACTCGAGCTGTCCCTTGACGCGGGCTTTGTCCTTGACAGCATTTTATATGCACTCTCGGCAATACTGCTCGTTTCCGCCGTATCTGTCTCGGCGGCGGCGTTTGCCGCGGCAAAAACAAAAACCATTTGTCTGCTTTCCGCTTCGGAGGATAACGTATGAGAAGAATAAAAAACATCATTGCGCTCCCCTCAGTGTTTATTCCTCTGTTTTCAGCAGCAGTTCTCATATCCTGCCTTTGGCAGCTCGGGTATTGCACCTATCTGTCGTGCGAGCAGGCTGTGAGAGAGCTTGCAGATATGTATGATGTCAGCATTCAGCTTTCGCTGAAAGAAAGGACCGAAGTCTCGGTAGACAGCGAAGGTAAAAAAACGATTTATAACGCAAACACAAAAATGCTCGACTCCTCCGTTTGCGAGTTGCTCGAAAACACGGCAGAGCTGACAAATATCCGCTGTATTTCAAATGAGCTGATGCTCCCTCTCGAATATGTCTGCACCGATGATGACTATGCCATGATATCAACGGCAGTTGAGCGTGGCGAGAGCTTTGACAGCGATGCTGCCGTGTCCTTTTACCGTGCAAATAACAATACGTCACTTTTAAGTGTGACAGGCTGTGATATGTCCCTTCTAAGCGAGGCAGTCGGGTATGATAAAAGCACATGGGAAGTAATTTTGACGGATGAAAATGCGACCGAGGGCATACTCCTTCCGTACGAAATGTACCAACAATTAGAACAGCCAAACAGCATGATAATCGGATGGTACAGCATGTATTTTTCAGGAGGTCCTGCAAAATATGAAAAGGACGAGTCCGGGTACATCATCCCCCAATATTTAAAGGAACACTACAAAGAGCTGCAAAACGCAGAGGCAGAGCCGAAGCTCGAGGTAAAGATAATAGGCTGTATCAAAAGCGACAGCTCGGCATTTGAAGGCAGAGCCTTTT
Source organism: Eubacteriales bacterium (assembly GCA_045120955.1). Classification (GTDB taxonomy): domain Bacteria; phylum Bacillota; class Clostridia; order Oscillospirales; family CAG-272; genus JAZMZS01. Next base: position 57,128 of record JBGVFH010000043.1, read on the forward strand.
GCGATATAAACACATGGCAAAAGATATACGAGGCAGTAGACTACTACGGGCAGGAAAATAACGTACGTTATTATTACCGTGACGGTGTGTCTGCCGCAGACGAGCTCGGATATGAGATGATATATGCAGACCTTGCCTCTCCTGCATTGACAGAAGAGGTAATAACAAAGCTGATACAAAGCGGCATCGGCCCCGACGACTATCTCATCAGCTCAAATGACTACAGCTACAAGTTCGCTCTGTCTCAGACACAAAGCATGAAGAGGCTGATGCTTGCCGTCTTTGTTGCAATAGCAATATTCGGCGCGGCGGTGCTGCCTATACTTTCGACATATTATGTCAAACGCCGACAGAAAGAGATATACACTCTTCGAACGCTCGGTGAGAGCAACAGAGCGATAAGGGCAGGCATGGTACTTGAGTTCGGGCTCGTTATTATGACAGCTACAGCCTTAGGTGTGCTTTTGTCCTTTGCTCTCGGAGACGGTCTGTGCTCGATCATAGACAGTATATCGCTTGACCGTGCAAGCACCGCTATGGACAAGCTCTCCGAATACGTTAGCTTTATGTCGGACAATGAACTGATAAGAGAACAGCTCGAAAATGCGATACTTGCCTACTCAAGATCGGGAATTGCTTTGCATTACCGACCGTCGCTGAAAATGCTGTGTGTTCAGTTTGCGGTATCAGCGGCGGCGGTGCTTATCGTCCGTGTAATGACGTTTATACAAACACGCAAAAGCTTGATGAAAAGGGGAAATGACCAATGACTGCGATCAGAGTATGCGATGTTCATTATGACTATAAAAATACTGCCGGTGTGACACACGCTCTATGCGGTGTCAATGCAGTCTTTGAGAGCGGGAAAACATACGCCATCACCGGAAGAAGCGGCTCGGGAAAAACGACACTTTTATCCTTGCTTGCGCTTTTTGACAAGCCGAGTGCCGGCAAGATACTTTATGCAGGCGAAGAGATATCAAACAGTGATGCAAGCGAATTCCGAAGAAAGAACATAGGAGTCATCTTTCAGTCCTACAACCTCATACAGCACCTCAGCGCTCTCGAAAACGTAATGCTTGCGGCTCAGATAACCGGTGCTGACAAAAATCAGCGGCGCAGAGCAGCCGAGGAGGCGCTCAAAGGCGTAGGACTCGGTGAAAAATACTTTTCAAAAAGACCGCAGCAGCTCTCGGGCGGAGAACAACAGCGTGTCGCCATTGCAAGGACGATAGCAACAAGACCCAAAATAATACTCGCAGATGAGCCGACAGGCAACCTCGACAACCAAAACAGCGCTGTGATAATATCTATCCTCAAAAAGCTCTCTCAGGAGGAGAACAGATGCGTCATCATCGTGACTCATGCTGATGAAATAGCCGAGCAGGCGGACATCAGACTCGATATGTCCGACGGTAAAATTTCGTCGGCAGAGCACCGATAAACGGCAAAAGCGGGAAAAAAAGCAAAAGCGAGAAAAAAAGGGGCAGAAAAATCCACATTTAAACAAACATATTGAATTATAAATGATTTTTACGAAGCATTGAATTTGAACAGATCCAAGCCAAGACGACCATGTTTTTCGCGATTACTTAATTTTTCGACATTAAATGCAAAAGCGAGAAGGAAAAATTGAGTTTCGATATTCTTTTTACCCCTCGTGAGGAAGCGCCTGAATCCGTAATTCTCTTTTAAAACACCAAAGACCCCCTCGACCTGAATAGATCTGTTCATACGAAGCAGTATACCCTCATCGCTCGTGAGAGCTTTAAGCGTTTTTGGTCGATATTCGTTCAACACTTGATTCACTCTAATGGTCCTATGACCTTCTTTGGACTTATGGCATTTGTCTCTATAGGGGCATCTTCCGCACTTGTCATTGCTATAATATCTTGTAGATACGGTATATCCGTTCTCGGTGGTCTTTGTACTTTCTCTTTTGAATTTCAGCTTTCTTCCGTTGGGACATATATATTCATCCCTGTTTCGGTCGTACTCCATGTTCTCTATGGAGTACGGATTTGTTTTATATGTTTTCTTTTTGCTTATCTCATAGTTGGAAGGTTTGATAAAACATTTTTGTCCGTTTTCATCAAGATACAGATAATTCTCGCTGCTTTCGTATCCCGCATCAGCTATGATCTGCTCAAATATCCTATTTGTGTGCTTTCTGATCCTATTGAGAAACGGTATTAGAGTTCCTACATCGCTTCTGTTTGAAAACGCACCAACACCTACAATATATTCACTTTCTACACCTATCTGAATGTTATACCCCGGCTTGAGTTGTCCGTTTCTCATATAGTCCTCTTTCATGTGCATAAACGTGGCATCAACGTCTGTCTTAGAGTAACTGTTCCTGTTCGCGCATTTACCGAGATGTGAGAAGTATTCGTTTCTTTTTTCTATGTAATTTCTAACCGTTTCTATATCTTTTTGCAACTGCGTTTTGTGTTTCCCTTTTCCTACTGCAAAAACAAGTTCAAGTTTCTTAGCTCTTTGCATTAAGCTTTCATAGCACTCTTCAGCCGTGTCAAATTCACAAAATCCATACCTTTCAGCTATGATCGGCAATATTGTATCTATCTTTTCGTTTAGTTTCTTAAGATTCTTTTCAACTGCCTTTTTCCACACGAACGTATATTTGTTTGCGTAAGCTTCTATCTTGGTTCCATCTACAAAAAGATTCTTGTATTTGATCTCTCCCTTTTCGTAAAGCTTTTCGACAAATTGATAGAAGAGGTCTTCTATTACCTCTGTCAATCGCTCGTCTTGAAATCTTGAGATTGTTGCATGACTTGGTGCTGGCTCTCCATTTAACAGATACATATACCGGATATCTGTCTTGCATGCTTTTGCTATCTCTCTTCCCGAGTACAGATGCTCCGTATATCCAA
>JBGVFH010000044.1:0-68850 GCA_045120955.1 Eubacteriales bacterium
CTAATAGGGAGGTTAAAGGAATATGTATACTAGCGCAAAGCCTTATTTCTACGGAACGGGCAGAAGAAAGAAGTCCGTTGCAAGAGTTCGTCTCTACCCCGGTACCGGTGCTATCACCATCAACGGCAGAGATATAGACGATTACTTTGGTCTTGAAACCCTCAAGCTCATCGTAAATCAGCCTTTCGGTGTTACGGAAACAACAGGAAAGTTTGACATCATCGCAAACGTAAGAGGCGGTGGATTCAGCGGACAGGCAGGTGCTATCCGCCACGGTCTTTCACGCGCTCTTCTCAGCGTTGACGAAACATACAAGCCCCTTCTCAAGAAGGCAGGCTTCCTCACTCGTGACCCTCGTATGAAGGAAAGAAAGAAGTACGGTCTCAAGGCAGCTCGCCGTGCACCGCAGTTCTCAAAGAGATAATCTGTATTATTTCAAAACCACACAAAACCCCGAAACCATCACGGTTTTCGGGGTTTTCTTTGTTATATATATTGTTACCGACAAATTATTATTTACCAACGTTTCATATTCCTTTCAAACTTATTGGTATATGATTGTTTCAATTCATCGGATGATATTCCGTAACATAACAATATATCGTTAAAATACATAAGGACATCTGCAAGTTCTTCAATAAGGTCTTTTCTCAATGCAACATCAGTTGATGCCTTGGTGCCACCATTTTTTTTAATGATATCTATTACTTCGCCAATTTCCCCTATCATCCAAAGCATTTTGTTTCTTCCTGTCTCTGGCGAAATAGGCTCCCATTTGTCTTTATATTTTTCTTGCAGTTCTTTTTGCATTTCAAGCATTTCTTTTATACTAAAGTCAGTCATATTAAGCTCCCCAATTTCAAATTTATTGGTTAGATTATATCAAATATTATTAAATATTTCAATGCAATCATAAGAGTCATAATATTTTTTATAGAATCATTGTGACTCTCAGACAGAAAACTTATGTGTTCTATCGGTGTAAGTCGAGAAACAATGAAAAATGATAAACGACAAAATGTAAATGTTTCGTAAACATTTGAAAAAAATGTCTTATTTTGTACCATAAAAAGTGTTTATATATATGAGTGGAAAATGAAGCTTTGATATAAAGAATGACTCCTTTCGTCAAAATTGAGGTTGTCATAGACGTTGCTCTCTCCTCGACCGAGATTTCAACGCCATGTGTCGTGTTGCTCCCATGCTGCGCTTGGAGTTTGACTTGTATTTCATAAATTGATATTCACAAGCTTTTAGCAAATCTTTGTATGGATAATAAAAATAACGATAGGTGTATTTTATAATTTTTGAAATTATCGAAGAACAAAATCTGTGTCTTTAAAGTTGTTTTAGTATTTGCTTTGCTTGCAGTTGTAGTATCTCTTTTTTCAAAAGACCGCCGAATGCCGAAACAGAAATCGATCGGTCAATGACATTGGAAAAGCTAACAAATAGCGTTGATAAGGCTTTTTGGGGATGAAAAGAGTTCATATGTACTCATTACTGCAAAAATGCCACAAGGTATGTCTGTTGAAGACGGAAGAATCGGTTCGGCATATATTTATATGCAGGGAAGAAAAAATAAATACAAGGAGATCATACATATGAAAAAAAGTGTATTTTTGATGACCATGCTTTTATTGCTCATGATATTGTCAGGATGCAGTTCTGAGGGGCAAGGGGGTGTTTCCGATGGCATTTTTGATGACAATTCGGACACGGGTAGCTCCTTTTCAGGTTCTTACGGCAATATAGCAGGTGATTACATATACAGGGGAGTTAATACAGCCGACGGCTACCTTATCTTAAAGTACAGCTTGAAAACGGGCGAGGTCGATACGGTTTGCCAGGATCCGTTTTGCACTCATTTGGATTCTTCCTGCCTTTTTTACCTTGATCATGGTTCAAAGGTGTCTTATATAGGCAATACTGTCTATTTTGAAATGACTGATGACTCTGACAAAAGTACAATTCTCTCGTATGATGCCGAGAGCATGTGCGTGGAGACTGTTTTTTTGACTGAAGGGCGTATAGGTACAATTTTTTCATATGACTATGATTTGTTTTTTGATGTAATATCGAATACCGAAACCGGCACATCAAACGAGTATGTTCGTTTTGATACAGAGAGCGGCACGACCACAAAGATAACAGCAGAATCAAATGCAAGTATTTATACAATAAAAAATGAAAGAATAATATGGAAAAAAGGCTCGTCGTATTATTCAACGGATCTTGACGGAAAGAACAAGGAAGTCATGGACAGGAGTACAGAAGTGTTTGGGTATGTTTACAGCACTACGGTAACTACCGAGGGAAAGATAACAATGCATAATCTTACGCATGACTTGTATCGTCAAAAGAAAGGAAGCGACGAAAAAACTCTTATTGCTTCAAATATTTGGGCATATACCGTTTACCGTGATAAAATAATATATTTAGTTGCTCTTCCGGAAGAGGAACAACAGGTAATAAACTCTAATGCATATGCGAAGGATTATGATATATTTGGCGGCAATGTATACATCATGGATCTTGACGGCTCGAATGCAAGGCTACTGTGCCATGCAGAGTCCTGCTACATTCTCGGCGCTGAGGGCTTTGTAGAAAACGAATGGTGCAGCGGTGATTGGTTGGGTCTTAGATTGTGTCCCACGGAAGAAGACACCGAAACCGGAGCATCATATTATACCGATATGCTGTTTGTCAATACAGTCACGGGAGAATATGTGGTATGCAGATATTGAATATAAATTTAAGCAGTCGATAAGACAATTAAAATGGGAGACGCGAACGCTTTGCAACTGTTTAAAACAGTCTTGTTTCACGCTTATCATGTGTTTGCGTGTACAAAGGTAAATAAGGAGATCGTATGTATGAAAAAACACGCTTTTGCGGCAATGATGCTGGCTATGATTTTGCTATTGGTTGGGTGTGAGTCTGATGTACCGCAGAATACCTCCGGTACAAATACATCTGATAAGACGAACTATGAATCTGCATCTTACGGGACGGTGGAGGGCGAATACATATATAGAAATGTACATGATGAAGAAAACAACCGTGATCTTCTTTTAAAATACAGCGTAAAAACGGGTGAGGTCGACACGGTTTGTCAGGATCCGTTTTGCACTCATTCAGACTCTGACTGCTTATTTTATTTGAAACAAACTTCACAGGTAGTTTATATAGGCAACACGGTATATTTTACTACTGAAGATGAGTCGGAGCATGATATAATATGTGCATATGACCCTGCAACCATGCAAGCGGAAGCTGTATTTTCAACAGAAGACAAAATTGCTGCAGTTTTCCAATATAGTTATTATCTGTATATTGAGACAAATACAGCAGATGAAAATGTTGAGCGCAAGATCATTCGTCTGAATACGCAAACCCAAACAACACAAGAAATAAAATTTGACAGTAACGCAGATATTTACGAAATAAAATATGATAGGATAACATGGAAAAAAGGCACGACGTATTACAGCACGGATCTTGATGGGCAAACCCAAAAAAACATGGAAAATAATCGCGATATATTAGGATATGTTTATGATGGTGAGGTAGCTACCGAAGGCTTCATCACGTTTCGAAATTTAACGATGGATCTGTACCGTCGGGAAAAGGGAACTGATAATAAGATCAAGATCGCTTCAGGCATCGGACCGTACACTTTTTACCGTGATAAAATATTGTATTTTGTTCCCCTTCCTATGGAGGAGCAAGAAAAAATATACTCGGATTCAAGCAGGACAGATTACGACTGTTACGGCGGCAATGTATACATCATGGATCTTGACGGAGATAATGCAAGCTTGCTTTGCCATGCAGAGAATTGTTATATCAGCGGAATGTCGCCTGACAGATACAATGAATGGTGTTGCGGAGATTGGATAGGCATTATGCTCAAAGATGCTGACCCGTATTCTGCAAGGGACTTTGCAGATATGCTTATAGTTAATGTTGCAACCGGAGAATATGTGGTATGCAGATACTGAAAATAGATCAAAGCAGTCGATAAGATAATTCACACGAGAGATGCGAATACTTTGCAACTATTTAAAAACAGTTTTGTTTTACGCTTATCATGTGTTTGCATATAGGGAAAATTTTTTAGAGAGGAGCTGATGAATATCATATTTTATGAATTTAAAAAAGCGGCAAAAAGCAAAGTAATAAAACGTTTTTTTGTTATACTTTTGATTTTTAACGCATTGCTGTGTTGTTATATGTGCGATGCGGAGTCGGATAAAAACGATCCTGCCGCTTACATCGGCAGGATAGAAAAACTGATAAGTCAGACAGAGAGAAAGCTTGCGCTGCTGAGCGAGGACGATCTCGGGGGATTTACGGAGCACTATTTTTCTTCTCTGACAGACAAATACGGCGTCGTGCTTGATACTGTTACCGACGGGGAAGAGATAAGCGGCTGGGGGCAGTATTTTGAATATGATACCTCGTATCTTCTTGCGCTTTTTTGCTGCTCTTTGTATGCGATATATTCGTTCCGCTCCGAAAAGCAGTCGGGTATGTTTTCTGTCGTTTATGCCGCAAAAAAGGGGCGTAGTCACTATGTGATATCAAAGACGGTCTCTCTGCTTGCCGTAACATTTATAACGGTCATTCTGTTTTGCCTCTCGTCAGCTGTCGGTATAATTCTCAAAAACGGAACGGCGGTTTTCTCGGGTGGCGGCTCTTATCTTCAGATGCTTTCAGAGTATGTTTTTTGTCCGTTTGCTTGGCGGACATGGCAGGTCGGTGTTGCGGCGCTGATATACTGCACGCTGATAGTGTATTCTATTGCGTTGCCTGTGGGAGTGATCTCCTATATGTTCGATGATAATATGATACCGTTTTTCTCGTTTTCTCTTATGACTGCGGGAATGTATTATTTATCCTCGAAAAAATATATGAGCTACAACAGCTTCGGTCAGCATTGTAACTGGATCTCGGCACTGCGGGTATCCGATATTTTAAAGGAATATCGCTGTGTAAAGGCGGGAGATCTTGCAATACCTGTATATTCTGCAAATTTGTATATTGCTGCTCTGAGCATTGCGGTCATGCTTTTATGCTTTGCTTTGCTTCATTCTTGCAAAATAACCGTTCCGATAAACAAGCTTTTTAAGTCGATACTGCCAAGCTTTATCAAAGGCAAGCGCAAGCCGGATGAAAAAGAATACAAGCAAAAGGGTGGGGACGGCATTGCGTATTTTGAGCTTAAAAAAATACAGTCGAGCAAATATGTGACCGCTTGCCTGTTTATCCTATTGGTAATCAAGATAATTATGTCAGTATATCCTTTGATGATAGAAAGAAGCTATAAAGACAGAATATATCAGGAATACTGTGAAGCGTGGGAGGGCTTGCCTGACGGCGATAAGCAAAGCGAGATCGAGGCTGAAAAACAGTTTTTGAGCGACAGCTTGAGTGAATATATTATATACAGACAGGCAATGAGCAAGCAAGGAGAGTATGACGATGGCAGTATCGAAACGGTAGAAAACAACTATCGTTATACGATGCTTCATGAAGAGCCTTTTAATACTTTTGAGAACAAATACAGGCATGTAACACGTATGCATCAAGAGGTTAATACCGAGGCAAGGGTGTTTTACGATACGGGGTATATTGCGTTATGGGAAAACGGGGATGACCTGCTTTTGCTTATATCTGTAATATGTTTATGTACCTTTATTTTTAGCGGCGACTCTTGCAGCTTTGAGCTTCAGAGAGCAACTCCGCACGGACGAGCAAGGACATTTAGGGTAAAAATGATAATAGCTGTTTTGAGCAGTGCTGTGATTTATGTTGCTTTTACCTTGATAGCAGACATACCGTTACTTATAAAATACGATCTTGCCGACAGTACATATCTGATATGCGGCATAGAGGGATATGAAAAAATATTTGAGCACAGCGGGTCGATATCTGTCGGAGCGTATACCGTGTTTATCCGAGCTATCGGCTTTGTTTCGTATTTATCGGTTGCTGTTACGACCTGTTGTATTACAGCGATGGTGCGGGCACAGCTGCCTGTACTTGCCGCAATCGGCACAGTTGCCTTTTTGCCGAGGCTGCTCGGTGCGGTATCGGACAACATGGGTTATACGGCATTCGATATTTGTGCTCCTCTCAACGGAAATGCTTTTGTAGAAAACTGTGTTGAATACGGTACGGGTTACTGCTTCGGCATATTTGCGGTTATAGTGATATTGCCGTTATTTTTGTTTTTGTTGAGCCGACACAGATATAACAGATGTCTGTACAAAAAACCAAAGGAGGCATGAGGATGATACTTAATATTAAGAATGTATCAAGATCATATGGAAAAAATCTCGCATTGAATAACTTTTCTGCTGCTCTAACTCCCGGAGTTTACGCAATACTCGGCCCCAACGGTTCGGGTAAATCGACTCTGATGAATATACTTACTGACAATCTTCGGGCTGACAGCGGTGAAATATGCTTTAGTGATACACAGCGTGTTGAGGATGAAGAAAATGTCCGAGATCTCGGTGCGGGGTTTCGTGCAAAGATAGGATATATGCCGCAGTATCCGGGGATGTTCGAAGATTTTACAGTAGATGTGTTTTTGCGGTACATGGCGGTATTGAAGGGAACGGGAGACGGAAAATCGAAGCAGGAAAAGAGACGTATCATTGACAAAGCAATATCACAAATTCTGCATGAGGTGGACCTCGAGGATGTCAGATATCGAATGATAAAAACGCTCTCGGGCGGTATGAAACAGAGACTCGGACTTGCTCAGGCAGTGATAGGCGACCCTGCCATTCTCATACTTGACGAGCCGACGGCAGGACTCGACCCAAAGCAGCGGATAAGTATACGCAATTATATTTCAAGGATCGCATTCAACAAGATAGTGCTCATAGCTACACACGTGGTCAGCGATATTGAATACATAGCAAAAGAGATAATAATGCTCAAAAAAGGCGTGATCGCAGATTTTGCTGCCGTACCCGAGCTTTTGTCGAAGATAGAAGGCAAGGTGTGGCAGATAACGTGTGAGCCATGGGAGGTCACAGAATATCAGAGCAAATTTCATGTGACCAATATACAAAAAGAAGAGGGCTATGTGTCTTTGCGGATAATGTCTGACACAATGCCCGCTGAGGGGGCAAGAGAGACAGCCCCGACTCTGGAGGATTATTATTTATATGTTTTTGACCGAGCATAATACAAAGGCTGTTTTCGTCTGAAAGCAGCCTTTGTATTTGCAGTAAAAACTAAATTGTGACATTTTCGGTGATTGATTGACATGCTGTGTTTTTTGTTGTATAATAATATGAGTCAATATATATGCTCAGCTATAATTATGTGTCAACGGCACGCTTGTTTTGAAAGGGCAAAGGATGAGGCGGATATTAAAGCAGAAAACACAGAAAAATGTGACGGCAAGTGCTTTGCGAGTAGTGCTTATTGCTGTGCTTTCATTTGTTATGGTGTTTAGCATATACAAGATAGTGCAGATACTTACCGAATATGAAAAGGGTACGCAAGAGTATAATGATATTGCAAGCTCCTTTGTTGAGCAATTGCACACATACAAAATTCCTCAGAGCACAGAGCCGCCCGTATCAGACGATGGCACGGGAGAGTCGGATACTTCTGCGGGTGCGTCAGAGCCTGACACTGAGGCGGAAGCAACCGATACAGCGGCAGTCGCCGATACGGCAGAGATTAGCGAACCGCAGGAGGAAGTGCTCGTTGTTCCGTCGGTCAATATTTCATATCTTGAATATAAAAACGAGGATTTCGTCGGTTGGCTCTATCTTGACGGTACGGCGCTCAACTACCCTGTGACGCAGGGAGAGGACAATGAATATTATCTGAGCCATACCTTCTACGGTGTGGAGAACAAAGCGGGGTGTATATTTAAAGATTGCAGAAACGACCCTGAGGCGGACGATTACAACACGATATTTTACGGGCACAATATGAAAAACGGAACGATGTTTGCTCTGCTCAAAAAATATGCAAGGCAGGATTATTTTAATGAGCACAAGTATATCGTCTATGTAACCGAGGACGGCCCGTATGTTATAAAGGTGTTTTCCGCTTATACCGCATCGGTGGATGCAGACGCATGGAAAATTAACTTTGACTCAGAGGACGAATATGCACGGTGGCTTGACGGTATTACGGAAAAATCTGAGATAAACTGCGGTATTGATGCGAGTGTCTCGGACAGAGTCGTTACTCTCTCTACCTGCTCATTTGTTTTCGACAATGCGAGATTTGTCGTTCACGGAATTATAGAGCCGCTGTTTGAGAAAAGTTAATATTATAAATTTTATTTATAAAACACATATTGCGGATTGATTGAATAAAATATATGTGTTATAATTGGTGGACGAATATGAAACATATTTTTGTGGTCAATACATATGCAGGCAGCGCAAGCGCCAAGGCACAAATGGAGCGTTTGCTTGCTGACTTTGATGCTGAGTACGAAATATACTACACAAAGGGCCATAAGGATGCGACAGAGTATGTAAAGCAAAGATGCAGTCGAGGCGGCGAGGAGACTCTTCGCTTTTATGCCTGCGGCGGAGACGGAACGCTCAAAGAAGTGGTTGACGGCGTGTACGGATATGACAACGCAGAGATAAGTGTCGTGCCTCTGGGAAGCGGTAACGATTTTGTAAAATATTACGGAGGAGCGGACAGCTTTCTTGATCTTAACAAGCTAAAGGATGCCGAGTCTGCATACATCGACCTTATCAGAGTCAACGGAGAGTATTGCATAAATGTCTGCAATTTCGGCTTTGACAGTTATGCGGCAAACGTTATGTCCGAGGTAAGGCACAAAAAGATCATCGGCGGAAAAAACGCATACACCTTCGGAGTTTTAAAGGCGTTTTTGTTCGGAATGAAGAGCAATGCGGAAATATATGCGGACGGAGAAAAGCTCATTGACGGTGGTTTTACTCTTTGCACCGCGGCAAACGGTCAGTATATAGGCGGTGCGTACAGATGTGCGCCGCTTTCAAGAAATGACGACGGCATACTTGATATATGCGCCGTAAAGCCGATGTCAAGGCTGAGTGTTTTGCGTCTTATCGGCTCGTACAAAGAAGGAACGCATCTTGACAACCCAAGGTTTGCAAAATATATCGTATATCGGCGTGCCAAAAAATTAGAGGTAAAGGGACACCAAGATATAGTTGTAGCGCTTGACGGCGAGCTTGTACAAATGAGAGATTTTGTCTGCGAGGTCGTGCCGCATGCTGTGAAATTTGCCGCTGTGGCGTTGTCGGGAAAAAAGACCGAAGACGGGCATTGAGCTGTAGCTGCACATGATAATTAAAAGATGTTTTTCATGAAAGCATATTTGGTATAAGCAGCAAAATATTGTTTGCTGCTTTAATAAGGGGAATTGTATGAAAGTATTGATTTTATCCTGTAATACCGGAGAGGGACACAACTCCGCCGGCAAGGCAATAAAATATTATTTTGAACAAAACGGCGATGAGTGCCATATGGTAGATACGCTTGCCTTTTGGTCTGAAAAAATGTCAAAGCTGATCGCAAGCGGTCACGTTTTTATATATACACGCACGCCGAAGATGTTTGATATCGTGTATAACGGAGCAGAGATCTTTGCAAAAAAAGAAACAAGCAAGCATGACTCCGTACTGTTCAAGCTCTTTGCGAGAGGAGCAAAAAATCTCTATGATTACATTATAGCGGGCGGCTTTGAGCGGATAGTGTGTTTTCACCCGTTTGCATCGCAGATGCTGACAAAGGTGCTCAGAGACCATCCAGAGCTTCAAATCCCCACGTATCTTGTTGCTACCGACTACACCTGCAGTCCCGGTGCAGGGGAGAGCAAGATGGATGTTTATATTATTCCTCATCCGACCGTTGCCGACGAATTTATAAAGAGGGGAGTGCCGAGAGCGAAGATAGTTCCTATCGGAATTCCGATAAACAACGCATATACCTCTTTGCCGGATAAAAAAACGGCAAGAGAGATGCTCGAGCTTCCTGAGAATGACAAGATAGTTCTTTTGATGTGCGGCAGTATGGGATGCGGACCTATAGAAAAAATTGCCGAAAGTATAGCCGGTGAAATGGGTGGGGATGCTACGCTTGTTATTGTGTGCGGACGAAATGAGCGTCTGTACAACGAGCTTGTTCATCTCTCGGAGAAGAACAAAAAGGTGCGTGTGCTCGGCTTTACGGACAAGATGCCCGTTTATATGAGTGCCGCCGACCTTTTTGTAACAAAACCGGGCGGACTCAGCTCCACCGAGGCTGCGTGCGTTCATCTTCCTATGGTTATGATAGATGCGGTAGCAGGCTGTGAAACGTACAATCTGAATTTCTTTGCGAACAACGGATTTGCGCTTACATCAGAGAATGTTGAAGGTATAGTGACAAAGACTCTTGGGCTTTTGTTTGACAGCGAGTCGCTCGAACGCATGAGGTCCAAGCTTGCCGAGAATTTTTCTGCTGATACAGCCTACAAAATATACAGCTATGTAAAAGAAGGAAAGCGTAATGATTGATTACAGGAGTTTTAGACCGAGCTTGATAAATACGCCCAAGTTTTCCCACTTGAAATATCTTTTATATTGGCCTATATACGGTATCGCTTTTGCCCTGCTTGAGAGAGGGGTGAAGGGGCGTACATACTACCCTGTAGAAAGCGCACTTGACTCATGCATACCTTTCTGTGAGTATTTTCTCATTCCGTATATGCTTTGGTTCGTTTATCTTGTCGGAGGGGTGTTTTACGGATGCCTTTTTGATGTGCGTGCGTTCAAACGGTATATGCAGTTTGTAATGCTGACATACACCGTGACCGTCATCATATATATGATATTTCCGACGTGCCAGAATTTGCGGCCGACAACATTTGAAAACGACAATTTCTTTACACGCTTTATTGCAGGCTTTTATGTGTTTGACACAAACACCAATGTTTGCCCGTCAATTCATGTGCTCGGTGCTGTTGCGGTGTCCTACGGAGCATGGAATTCAAAGCATTTCGGCTCGTATATGTGGAGGGTCATTTTTTCGATCGCAACCGTATTTATCTCACTTTCAACCGTGTTTATGAAGCAGCACTCGATAATAGATGTTTTTGCTTCTGCGATACTTTGTGCCGTTGCGGTGCCTATCTGTCAGAAAATAGAGCAGAGAAGCGAGCGGCGAAGCTGTGCAAAGGCACGGCCCGAGGTCGAGATCTGATTGAAGTTAAAAAGTAAAAATGCAGCTGTAAGCAACCATTCGGTCGCTTGTAGCTGCATTTTCTGTTATGATAATATCCTTATTCGGAACGGTATGTTACTTACTTGTTCTTTTCCATTCTCTTTGCAAATCTCTTATCAGCGAGATCGGCAAACTGACGGATGATCTTTATTTCCTTTGCAATGTAGGGTCTGCCGTTGAAACGGTAAAGGTCATGCTGGAACTTTGTCAGATCATGAGGTCCTGCGTATTCGGGATCCTCGATCTCCTTGTTGTAGCAGCCCCAAGGCTCGTATGTCTGAGAGAAGCCCTGAATGAGACCCCAATGGTATGAGCCTACTTCTTCAAGATAGAAGAGAGGGATGATTTCGTCGACATTGTTGTGTGTGATACGGTTGAGCCATTCGTTGTTGATGACGGGTCTGCCCCAGTCTTCCTTGAGCTTTTCTATGAGACGAACCATTGTCTGGAAGCTTCCGTAATAGTGGAAGGTAATGATATCGGAAAGCTCAAGAGCACGAGCCTGTGCGGGAGTCGAGGGCTCAAGAGTAACGCCGTTGTATGCCCATACATCGGCTGTGAGAGGCTGGATAGGATCGTGTGAGCGGATGATCTCAAAGCACTTTTCCATCATAGGAACGCTGAGGTCTCCTCTTTTACCGTTGGAAATTTCATTCCAAACATCCCAGATCTGAAGACGGTCGTCTTTTGCATATTTTGCGGCAAGCTCATCTACCATCTCGAAGAAATGAGGCTGCATGTCGGGCTCATCGGGAACCATGTAGCCGTGGTCGGTATAGCCGCCTGCGTGAGGTCCGCGGAAGATACCGCTGTGGTAGCCCCAGTCTACGTTCTGCTCGCCGAACTTAACGGGTGTGAACATTTCCTTCGGTACTGTGCAGTCATTGCCTATGGTGAGCATTACCTTGATACCGTACTTATCAGCGAGGGTGATATACTCTTCAAGATTAGCCATAAAGCTGTCATGCTCGTAGTACCATACTTCGAACTGAATGATGGCGCGCACTGCGTTGAGACCTGTTTTCTGTGCAAGATCAAACTCATATTCGACCTGCTTGATAACTTCGTCGTGCTTGTATGCCTGCCACATTGCAACACGGTTTACGCAGTTAGAGGGATAACCGTTAAAGCCGCGGATCCACGGCTGCTTGTTGTACCACTCCCATGCCTGTTCTTTTGTCCATGGCTGTAACATAATAAATCCTCCTTGATATGTGAAAAACATATTTGTAATTGAATTATAGCAAATAGCCTCTTGACGGCAAAGCGAAAAAGAGATATAATATCACCAAAAAGTAAGGTGGTGATAAAATGCTGAAATATCAGACTGAAAATATCGGACAGAGCTTTGCATTTCGCTCAAGATATCACAAACCCGGCTATTCGGTGCTTCCGCATATACATGAGTACAGCGAGATACTGTACGTAAAGCAGGGCGAGATGACAATGTACTTGAACGGTCAAAAGCTGATCGTACCGTCAGGGCATGTAGCCGTTATATTCCCAAACCAGATCCACGAATATACAGCCGATACGGATTGCTATGTGTGGTGCGCTGTTTTTTCAAACGATTTTTTGCATTGCTTTTACCGTTTATATTCTGACAGAATACCGACGCTGCCGATCGTGGATGTGACGGAATGTCCGCAGCTTTTGCACAAGCTCGAAGCATCCTCAAAAGAGGACATCGTCGGCAGGACGGGACTTTTGCACCTTATTTTTTCAATGCTGATACAGCATACGGAATTTATACCGAGAGCGGGGAGCGACGATTCGATCTATAACTCTGCGCTCAACTATATTTCCGCTAATTTCCGCTCGGAATTCACTCTCAGTGATATGGCAAAGTCGCTCGGATATCACGAAAAGTATCTGTCCTCCGAGCTCCACTCGCTGACGAAAATGAACTTTAGGTCTTTTTTGGCGACATACCGTGTTGACCATGCAAAAAGGCTTCTTCGTACATGTGAGATGAACATTTCCGAGATAGCGCTTGAATCGGGTTTTTCTTCTATAAATACATTTAACAGAGTGTTCAAGCAGATAACGGGAGTTACTCCGAGAGAATACAGAAAAAATGCGGGTGAAAAAAACGGATAATGAGTATTTTCTGCAATGTATCGTCCTTTTTTGCGTGTTACAATTATTGTGAATTGATGAAAAAAATATTGAAACGGTTGACATCGGTACTTTCTCATTGTACTATTTAAACAAAAAATACATACAAGAGGAGTCAGAGATGAAAAGAAAATTACTCAGCATTGGTTTAGTTGTTTTGATGTGTTTATCGTCATGCATCACGTTTGCGGGCTGTACGGATGATGAACCGACTGATACAGGGACGGGCGCAGTGAGCACAGACGGTGCCTCGACAACATCAGATACCACGGGTGATACGACGGATGACACGACGGGTGACACAACAGCAGATACAACAGCAGATACAACAGCTGATACAACAGCTGATACATCAACCGACACAGATGAAGATAATGGAGGTAATAAGATGCCGGTAAACAATACTTCGATAAAGGATATTGTCCCCGGAGACGGTAAAGCTGTCAGAATAGCATTTATCGGAGATTCTATCACAGAGGGCATAGGTTCGACCAACAAGACGACCGACAGCTATCCTGCGCAGCTGCAGAGGCTGCTCGGTGACGAATATGTAGTAGGCAACTTCGGAAAATCAGGCTCATATGTGCTGGAGGGCGACAGTCAGTACAATGTAAAGTCTAACAAGGACCTTTCCTACAGAAAGACGGCACAGTATCAGCAGAGCCTTACCTTCGGTGCCGATGTGGTTGTTATCATACTCGGTATCAATGATATCCGCAGTATGTCCTGTGATGAAGCGGCGGCTGAACTCAAGGCAGGTCTTATCTCTCTTGCCGAAGAATACAAGGCACTTGACGGTGTTCAGAGAGTTTACATAGGTCTGTCGGTATGCATTTCAAACTGCAACACCATATATCAGTATTGTGATGGACCTCTTCAGCAGATACAGAGAGAGGTTGCGCAGGAGTGCGGACTCGAAGTGCTCGATCTGTATTCGCTGACACGTGATTATCTCAATGTAATGCTTCATTACACCTCAGATATCACACATCCCAATACCGAGCAGTACGGTGAGCTTGCACGTGCGATGTATGCTTTGCTGATGGGTGAGAGCTTTACTCCCACTGTCCCTGCAAAGTCACAAACAGGCGTTGTATATGTTAAGACAGGCGGTCTTTCCACCGGGCTCGGTGCTTCTCCCGAGACAGCTGTAGACTCTATCGCAAAGGCTGCAGGTCTGCTTCGTGACGGAGGAGGTACGATAGTCATCTGCGGTAAGTATTCGACTACCTATGAGACAATGCTTCCGACCGGCACGGGAACTATCACTGTTACTTCGACCTACAACGGAGTAGACTATGCACAGACCAACGGTGCGTCGCTCGGTCTTGCAAAGTCGGTATTCTTCCACGGTGACTATAATATTGATGATATTCAGATCATTTCCGAGAAAGACAGTATGTTCCTTACATTTGGATACAATAATGTCAACATCGGAGAAAACGTTGTATGTACACTTGCTGACGGTGTCAAAACATATCCTCTGTTGCTTGTAGGTCACAGCATAGTCCTTGCGGATGCTCCTGTAGAGCAGTTTGTTCTTCACGGTGAGTGCAATGTAACTGTCAGCGGAGGTACATGGGCATACATAAGAGGCGGCAACAGACGTTATTCGGGTTATTGCGCTATAGCGTCCTCCGACTCTGATGCAAAGCTGAATATCACGATAAACGGCGGTACGTTTATGAACACAGCTACAAATCTGTGCTCGGCTACGGGTATGGGAGGATTTGCAGGTGAGTGTGTATTCACGATAAACGGCGGTACTTTCAAGGGAGATGTATATGCCGTGTCCCGTGCAGGCAACAACCTCAACGGTGAAGCGGTAATGAACGGAAAAATTACTATGATAGTAAACGGCGGTACATTTAACGGTAACATCATTGCTGTGCAGGAGGACAAAACCGTATCCGTTACGGGTGAGTGCAGCATACAGATAATCGAATCGTTGAAAAACAAGGCTTCGGGCTTTTCAAATTAACTAAAATGAACTGAATAAAAAGCGGGCATTGCCGGGTGGGCAGTGCCCGCTTCCATTCCATCGCCTTTTAGTTGTTTTTCCGTTACAGAAATACAGCAAAGGGGCGAGTGAGAATTTGAGCAATTTTCTATGAGATAAAAAGCAGCATAACAAAACCCCGACGGATCGCTCCGTCGGGGTTCGTTATGCTGCTTTGGTTATCCTACGATCAGTCGCTGATGTAGGGAAGAAGAGCAACCTGGCGAGCACGCTTGATAGCCTGTGTGAGCTGTCTCTGGTGCATAGCGCAAGTACCGCTGATTCTTCTGGGAAGGATCTTTGCTCTTTCGCTGATGTACTTTCTGAGCTTAGCGGTATCTTTGTAGTCAATATAAGTTGCCTTTTCCTGACAGAACATGCAGACTTTCTTTCTTCTGCGGTTGTTGTTCTGGCGGAACTGACGCTGACCCTCGGGTCTTTCGTTCTTGTTATCCATCTTATGAAACCTCCTGTATTATTTCGGTTGTTTGTCAGAACGGCAGGTTATCGTCGTCTCCTGCCTCTTCAAACTTGGATGCAGATGCGCCCGCCTCAAATGAGGGAGCACCGTAAGAATCGGGTACATACTGTGACTGACCGGATTGTGAAGCACCTTCCGGCTTTGAGTCTACGAAATTTGCCTCATCAACGACAACCTCGGTAACATATCTCTTGTTACCCTGAGCATCCTGCCATGATCTTGACTGAAGAGCGCCGACAACACATATCGGTCTGCCTTTCTTGAAGTATCTGCAGATAAACTCAGCGGTCTGGCGCCATGCTACGATATTGATAAAATCCGCAGTCTGTGCCTGTGCGTCGTTTCTGTTAGCAAAACGGCGCTGTACAGCTATCGAAAACGAAGTAACGCTGACACCGTTGGGTGTCTGCTTTAGCTCCGGATCGGCTGTGAGGTTGCCTATGAGAATAACCTTATTCAAACTTGCCATGATGTAACCTCCCTTTGTTTAGCCAGCCGATTACTGAGCGTCAACGGTTTCTTCTGCTTTTGCTTCTTCTGCTGCAGCTTCAACTGCAACTTCGGCAGCGGGAGCCTTCTTCGGAGCTTCGTCTCTTACAACGATATCACGCATGATGTTTTCATCGATACGGAAGACACGCTCGAGCTCAGCTATGAAGTCAGCACCACTCTTGAAGTTTACGAGCACATAGTAACCTTCGGGAATATCGTTTATGGGATATGCGAGTCTGCGCTTGCCCCATTCGGAAATATTCTCGATAGTTCCGTTCTTTGCTATGAGATCGGTGAACTTCGACACTGTTGCCTTTACTGCGTCATCGCCTATCGTGGGATTTACAACAAACAGTGTTTCATAAGCATTCATAATCTTTTCCATCTTTACACCTCCCTATGGACTTTAGACCGAGATCTTTGACTCGGTAAGGAGACGGGTATGCAAATTTACCCGTACCAATTCGATATTTTATCATGTTTGACACGGTTTGTCAAGCACTTTTTTATCTTATTTTTGTAATTTCGCATTTTTCTGATATTTTGCCGTCTGTCTTGTGCAACAAAAAAATTCTGCCGAGTTTTTCATTGTGTGTTGTTTTTTTGACAAATATAATTTATAATTATAATAACATTTTATTTTTACGGAAGTTTTGTTTGATATGTATATAAAGAATTTCATCGGTCATTTCATGACCATAACACGCCACAGACACGAGGTCATCAAAAACTGTGCAAGGGTAGGAATATTGTGTCAGGGGCTGAGGCACGACCTGTCAAAGTACAGCCCGAGGGAGTTTTTTCAGGGGGTCAAATACTACAGCGGAACCAAAAGTCCGAATGACGGAGCAAGAGTGGAGCTTGGGTATTCGAGCGCTTGGATGCATCACAAGGGCAGAAATCTCCATCATTTCGAATATTGGACAGACTATGATCCGAACACACGCAGGGTAACACCTGTAAAGATGCCGCTTAAGTATGTTGCGGAGATGTTTTGCGACAGAGTGGCGGCGAGCAAAATATATATGAAGGAAAGCTATAACGATGCTTCCCCACTCAATTATTTTCTGGGCGGCAAAAAGGTCAGAGACATACACGGCGAGACGTCGGAGCTCATCGAGCATTTTTTGCGTGTGCTCGCCGAGCAGGGAGAGGAGTCGGCATTTAAGTATGTAAAGGAATATTTACGCACGCACGACGACTACTGAGCCATATAAAAATTCCACCATGCAATAGGGTGCTGAGGTCGGTGCGTACTGCCAATTTTTTTGGAGGTTTTTTGCTTTGTATAATATTTTAATAGTTGATGACAATGCCCACATCCGTAAGCTCTACGAGTATACCCTTGAGAAAAACGGCTTTACCCCTTATCTTGCCTGCGACGCTAAGGAGGCACTCTTGTTGCTCGACAGGGTACACATAGACCTTATACTGCTTGATGTTATGATGCCGGGCATGGACGGATATGAGTTTTGCTCATGTCTGAGAGAAAATAAAATGGACCTGCCCGTGCTGATGATAACGGCAAAGTGTACCGCAGATGACAAACGCAGAGGATTTGTGTGCGGTGTCGACGACTATATGGTAAAGCCCGTTGACGAGATAGAGATGGTCCTTCGCATAAAAGCGCTTTTGCGCAGAGCGAAGATATCCGAGGAGCAGAGAATAGAGATAGGCACGACCGTGCTTGATTACGGCTCGATGAGTGTGATATGTGCAGACGAGGTGTTTTCACTTCCCAAAAAGGAGTTTCTGCTCTTGTTCAAGCTTCTGTCATTTCCGTCGAGGACCTTTACCAGAAATCAGCTTATGGAGGAATTTTGGGGCTTTGACAGCGAGAGCGAGCCGAGAACGGTCGACGTACATATAAACCGTCTGCGTGATAAATTCAAGGACAATCCCGATTTTGAAATAAAGACCGTGCGAGGGCTTGGATACAAGGCGGAGAAAAAATGAAAAATTTAAAAGCTAGAAAAAACAAAAACGTCGAAAAGAACTTTGCCCTGCGTCTGTCTGTATACATTCTAATGGTCATATTTTTCGCCGGAGTAGTCGTCAGCGCCCTTGTTTTGTGTATACACTATTCGGGGATAACCTTCGGCGGGCATATTGACCTTGTCATAGGTATTGGTGCCGTAGGTGCGGTCATACTGATAGTAGGTATAATTACTGGAATTCTCAACAGATATCTCATGGAGCCGCTCGAGGCTGTTATTGAGGGAACCAAAAAGATAAAGGACGGTGACTTCAGTGTCCATATCGAAAAAAAGCAATCTTTTATAACGAAATATACCGAGCTTGATTCTCTTGCCGACTGCTTTAATGAAATGGCGGAGGAACTTAGAGGGGCTGAGATGTTCAGCCGTGATTTTATGTCAAATTTCTCACATGAGTTCAAGACTCCCTTAGCTTCTATACGGGGCTTTGCCGCTCAGCTTTACGAAAGCGAGGGCGAGCGTGAGAAAACGAGAGAATTTGCAAAGATCATTCTCACTGAGTCGGCATATCTTGACAATCTGTGCTCCAACACCCTGATATTTACAAAGCTGGAGGCACAGAGCTTTGCCGGAAAGCGTGAGGAGTATATGCTTGATGAGCAGCTTCGCTCTGTCATGATATCCTTTGAGCCTCAGTGGAGCGAAAAAAATCTGGATATATCTATTGATTCGGTGGATGATATACGGGTGTTTCAATGTGAGGAGCTGTTGGGTCATGTTTGGAGAAATCTGCTTGACAATGCGATAAAATACACGCCCGAGAACGGCAGTATAACCGTCAGCTGTGCGGACGGTGATGAGTATGTTACCGTGTGCGTATCCGACACGGGTATCGGCATTGATAAGGAAGATATCGGTCATGTGTTCGATAAATGCTATCAGTCCAAAAATGTCCGTGCATACGGCGGAAACGGTCTTGGGCTTGCGCTTGCGAAACGTGCTGTGGATGTTTGCGGCGGAGAGATAAGCGTTGAGAGTGAGCTTGGCTGCGGCAGCCGCTTCTGCGTAAGCTTGCCCAAAAACCTATGAGTCAAATCGTATAAAAGAAAAAAAGCCGAATTGAAAGGGCTGTTCAAAGCAGACCTTGAAATTCAGCTTTTGACTTTGTAATGTTAAAAAAAATCGGTATTTGTTAACATAAAATTGATGTTCTGCGTATATAATACAAAAAGATTTATTGTTTGTAGGAGCAAGCATGAGTATTTGCCGTTTTTTTGATGCTCTTTTAGCAGGCATTGTAAAAATGTGGTACAGGCTTTTTTATCCTGTCAAGGTGATGGGAGATGAGGGGGATGTCATGTCCCGACAGAGCGGTGCCAAAATATATGTGTGCAACCATACAAGTATGCATGACGGACTCGTGATGAGTTTGCTTTTGCGTCGTGCGAGAGCGAGAGCGGTGATCGCAAAGGATATGATAAAAAACTGTCTTTTCGCCTCGGTTACAAGAGCCGCAGGGTGTATCGAGATAGAAAGATACGGTATGGACACGGCATGGCTGCGAAATTCACTTGCGGCGCTTCGGCGGGGTGAGAGCATTATAATATTTCCCGAGGGCAAGATCTCACGCAGCGGCGATATTGCAAAATTCAAGGGCGGCTTTATGCTGCTTGCGTTGCTGAGCGGGGCGGAGGTAGTGCTGCTTTTTCATTCGCGCGGCTACGGATTTTGCCGAAGTATGCGTCTTTTTGCAAAAAACATCGGAAGATACGAAATAGACCGTTCTGTGAGTGCACAGTATCTTGATATGCTTGCACACGGGGTCAGAGAAGAAATGTGTAAAATGCAAACAGCGGCGGACGGAGCTGTTTCCGCACGCAGAATTGCTCAAAATCCATGAGTTTAAGGAGATTTGGATATGATAGACGAATTGCTGAGAATCATCAAAACGGTTATACCCGGATATGTATACAAAGCGCAGATAACACAAAAAACGAGAATAAAGGACGACCTCGGTATAGATTCGCTGAACATGATGCTCGTAGCTGTCGAGATCGAGGATGAGTACGGGATAGAGTTTGACGGCTCGCAAAGTCCGGATACCGTAGGCGAGCTTATTGATTACATCCAAGCCCGCGTTGCCGCAAAGGAGAACGGATGAAAACGGGTATTGTTCTCGAGGGCGGAGCGCTCAGAGGGATCTTTACCTCGGGCGTTATAGACTGCTTTCTTCTCGAAAATATCAGCTTTGATTATGCTATAGGCGTATCGGCGGGGGCAGGCAATATCACGGGATTTAAGAGCGGTCAGGTCGGAAGAACGGCAAATGTTATTGCCGCATCAAAGGATAATTCGTACTTAGGAATAGCCGAGCTGATACATTCAAGAAAATATCTTAATCTTGACAAAATGTTTGACGTATACGGAAAGCACCCGCTGGATTTTGATGCATATTTTTCAGACAAAACGGAGGCGGAATTCACCGTTTGCTGTTGTGAGACGGGAGAGGCTGAGTATCTCAGAGAGGACTCTGACCCCGAGCGGCTTATCGATATATGCAAGGCGAGCTGCTCTCTGCCCATGCTGTGCGCTCCCGTAGAAATAGACGGAAAGCACTATCTTGACGGCGGAATAGGAAATTCCATTCCGTGCGACAGGGCAATGGAAATGGGATGCGACAGGCTTGTTGTCGTTTTGACAAAAGCCGAGGGTGTATCACCGGGGGATTATTCAAAGTACGGAAGGATAATACGGCATATGTATCCGCAGTACCCCAAGTTCTGGCAGGCGTGCGAAGAGCGTATCGAGCGTTACGAAAAAAGCGTTGAATACATGAAAACGCTTGAGAGAGAGGGAAAAGCTGTTGTAATAAGACCGATATCTTCTATATCGAAGTTTGAAAGAGACAATGCGGTCCTTCGCTCTTTTTACAAGCATGGGTACACTGCCGCAAAGCATAATCTTGCGAAAATAAAGAGTTTTTTGGCACGGTAAGCGGTGTTGTTTGTTGTACATATATTACGGAAAGTGTGATTGGTTTGTTATCGAGTATTATATATCTTGCTGTTGTAGGTCTGCTCTCGCATATAATCGGTGAGGCGGTACCGAGGTCGTGGTTCGATCCTGACTGCTCTTGGTTTTCAGAGCGTTCATGGGAGAAAAACGGTGCTTTTTATGAGAAACTGAATATAAGAAAATGGAAGGATAAGCTCCCTGATAAAAGTAAATTTATAAAGGGGATGACACCCAAACGCTTTGTAGGAGAGACTGACAGCGCACGGGTACGGCTGCTTATATCCGAGACTTGTGTGTCTGAGTTTGTCCACTATTCCATCTCCGTTCTGTCATTCGGATGTGTGTTTTTGTCGGGAGGCTTTGGATTTGCTGTGTTTTTGATATTTACCTTATGCAACGTACCGTTTGCAATGGTGCAGAGATACAACAGACCCAAGCTGAAAAAATTGTATGCGGTGCTTCTGAGAAAAGAACAGAAAAAGAACTGTGAAAATGCATCTGAAAAGAGTGTTAACAAGTCTTGCGGTGACAGCGAGGAGAGCAGGTTTGCGGGCGTGCATTGATGCGTAGCGCACTTTGCGCTTTTGTGGATTCATAAAAAAACCGCAAATTCTTGACAAATTACAAAATTTACCGTATAATTGTATGTAAGTTGACAGTAATATAACGAAAGGTACGATATAATACAATGAAGAGCGTTAATATCAAGCTCCCGACTATCGAAGCTGTACAGGACTTTGTCGAGGCGGTCAGCATTTTTGACGAGGATATTTCTCTTTCAAGCGGAAGATATATAGTCGATGCGAAATCTATCATGGGTATCTTCAGCTTAGACTTGCGAATGCCGATATGCATGAGTGTTGACTCGGACGACTGCAGCCGTATTTTCGATGCGGTCGAAAAATATATAGTAAAGTGATTTTTAACAAAGCCGACAGTTACTGCTCGGCTTTCTGTTTTTTAAGAAATTGTAAAAAATAGGAAAAAAGCGAGAATTTCGGTATCTGCAAGCCCTGTTTAGACTGAGTATAAGGGTGTATTTTCTTGACATATACATTATAATATAGTATAATAAACAAGATTGCAGAGTCACGAAGCTTTGCAAAAAAGATGAATTTTTGTTATATTTTAAGATTTTGTATGAGGTTTTAAGATGAGAAGAAAAAGTGTTTTGTCAGTTGTTTGTTTGCTTGTTTTTGCTATGCTTTGCGGTTCTTTTACCTGCACAGCTTATGCTGATACAGACAATACGGGTGCGGTGAGCACGGGTGAGGAGATCAGCTCGGGCACAGACACGGAGGACACCGATACATCCGCACAGGAAAGCTCTGATGACAGCACGAATACAGGCGGTACAGTTACTCCGCCCGAGGATGAGTCAAAGTATACGGTCACATTGCTCGATACGAACACCACGTTTAATATGACGGAGCAAAACGGTGTGTATACCTACACGGCAACGCTTGTGGGCGACTCTCTCTACGGCTTTTCGATAAACAGAGAAGGCAATGCCATAGGCGGCGTTACATATCTGCTGTACAAAAGCTCAGACGGAAAGGTTTCGTTTACTTACAGCAGCATAGACGGTGTAGAGCTTGTGTGTGAAAGCGGCGACGTATATGACAAGTTCGATTTTGAGAAAAATATATACTGTGTGAGCGTTGAGGGTGGTTATTTTGACGAACTTGTCGGAAAGTTCAAGGGTAAAAAGCTGACCGAATTTTACTTTCCCGCAGGCGAAGCTATAAGCATAGCCGCAAATACCGTTGATGACGATAAGGAATTCGACACTTGGAGCACGAGCTCAACAGCAGTCAACTTTGAAAGCAAAACAAATGAAAAAACCGAGATTACGATTTCCGGTGTAAAAAAGAACATCACCGTAAAAGCAAACTTTAAAAACAAGGTTTTTTCTCTTGAGGAGCTTATAAAAGACATAAAGGATATCACGCTCGAACAGAGCTACACGACAACAAATACCATCAAGCTCACCTCGGGTGAGTACGTTATCGACCTTGGCGGATATGATATCGTAAGCTCGGATACCGTTTTTGAGGTAGCGGGTGCAACTCTTACGATAGAGGGAGAGGGAAGCATTCAGTCTACAAAGTCAAGCGGCTACGGAATATTGCTCAGCAGCGGCTCGCTTATTATAAAAGGGGGCGATATTTCGGGTCAGATCTCGGGTATTGAGGCGAAGGGCGGAAATTTGGAGATCAGTGGCGGAAGTGTTTTCGGAAAAACATCGGCTGCGGTGCGCTTCTATTCGTCATGCGAGGCGATTATAAGCGGCGGTAATTTCAGCGGTTCTGTTACTACCCAGACCTCCGTTTCGATCAGCGGCGGTAATATTACCGTTAACGGCGGTACGTTCAAAGGTACAAAAACGGTGGCAAAGTACGGCACGAGCGGAGAGCTGAAGATATATGCCGGTACATTTGAGGCGGATGTTACGGACTTTATGGCAGATGGCAGCTCTATCGAGCAAGCGGCAAACGGTATGTACATTGTTACCGTAGATCAGGCAAAATACTCGGTTACGGTATTCGGCGGTAAAGGCGGCGGAATGTACAAGGCAGGTCAGACTGTTACCCTTACAGCCAACGCTGACGAGGACATATCATCCTTTGACGGATGGAGCGTGGTTTCGGGTGAGCTTCAGCTTTCAAATACGTCATCGAGAACTATCAGCTTTACAATGCCGGAATTCGATGTTGTGTTAAAGGCGAATTTTGTTATCACGGATACTGTGGAGGCAGGTCAGATAGGCTCGGACACTCTTCCTCCCGAAGCTACCGCGACCGAGACTCAGCCGAATGCCAATGACTCAACAGAAACAGACTTGGATTCCGTTAATTCTCCCCTTGCTCCCGCTGAGACTACGGGTGTATCGGGTTCGAGTGCCGGTGGTTCATTTGCAATAATAGTTATTATAATAATCTTGGTCGCTCTGCTTGTTGCGGCTATAGCGGTATCTGCAATTCTCATAGTCCGCAAGTACAAAATAGAAAAAGCGGCGGCTGAGAGAGCGGAGCTTGGTGATAGCCTTGTTGACGATCTTGCAGACCAGCTCTCCGAGCTTGATTTCGGTGATGCGGAAAAAGATGCCGCTGCAGGTGCCGCTGCAGGTGCTGTTGAGCTTGGCGATAACGATGTTAAGCTCAGGGCGGTAAAAAAGGTGAGTGAACCTAAGCATTCGCAGCAGGATGCAGACGATCTTACGCAGACCCGAGAGATGAAAAAGGATGCGGAGCATCATCAGGAATAACAAATATTTTTGGATAAATAATGAAAAAAACAACTAACAACGATCGTAATGTCGGTGGCGGATGCGACAATCAAAGGATCAAGAACATCTTAGCTTGCATATGCTCGATGCTTCTTGTTATCTCCGCCCCGATATTCCTGCAGGGCTATTGGCTTCTGGAGTACAATCTTTCGATTGCGGCTATCAACCTTGTTTTTCTTTCCAACGTACTGTACGCATATCTGAATATCAGAAGAAGAATAGTTTTTTTGATATTCAATATATGTATGTGGGTGTTTTTGATATCCCGTCCCACTATCAGTATGTTAAGAGGCGACGAGTGGTGGTATTTTGACACGGTAAACGTAAAGTTTGCGCTTGTCGCACTGTATATCACTCTGCTGTCATTACTGTGCGGCTGTGCTCTCGCACAGCACATATTAAAGCACAGAGGAGAATACAGATTTGAGCATACGCAAGAATACTGCGTTATACCGAAAAAACAGTCCGAATTTAACAGATCTCTGCAAATAATCAGTGGTGCGTTATTTATCGTATGCTTTTTGTGCAAGATGGCTGTCGGTGTCGAAAAGATAGTTTTTATGTCGGGAAAAGAGTATTATGAATACTATGTATCCTATGAAAGCTCCTTCCCTTATTTCTTTAACACCGTAGCTTCGATGATGCCGTATGCATTGTGTGTTTTTCTTGCCGCCATGCCGAAAAAAAAGTATGCGTATACTGTGCTTATACTCTATGTCGTGTCTACCGTGCCAAATCTGATGATAGGCATAAGAAACGATATAGTGCTTGCGTTGATCTTCTCATTCCTTTATTTCTTTATCAGAGATTATTTTGAAGCAACAAAGCATTGGATAGGAAGGTTTGAGCGGACGGCGTGTATTATAGTGATCCCGTTTGCGCTGGTTTTTCTCGGTGCATACAATTATATACGGGATTCAGCGGAATATCAGAGCAGCGCCGTGTCACTGATAGTTGATTTGTTTTACAAACAGGGAGTATCGTTTGACGTGCTTTGCATAGGCTTTGCGGCGATACCCAATCTCCCGTCTGTAGTGCCGAAAAACTACACCTTCGGCAATGCTATAGATTATATCAAGACAAATGTTATTTCAAGAAAGCTGTTCGGTACTCAACCGCTCGGTGACGGAAACAACGAATACCGTGCAATATACGGAAACGATTTTTCGCACAGTATGTCCTATGTGGCAAGAGACGATTATCTTGACGGACACGGCTACGGTTCATCATTTATACTCGAAACGTTTGCAGACTTCGGATATATCGGAATTATAATTTTCAGTATTCTGCTCGGGATGCTGATGATATATATGCTTCATCTGCTCAGAAAGAGCAGAATGTGGAGAGTAGTTGTGTTTATGGCTCTTACACAGTTTTTCTTCATGCCGAGAGCTAGTGCGACGGGATGCTTTACCTTTGTGATATATATACAGTTTTGGATCCCTATTGCCGCAATATATTTGCTTGCGGCTCTGATAAATAAAAAATACGATATTGTAAGACCTTGTAAGGAAAACGGCAAAAGCTTGGGATGCGTAAACAGAGTACGGCTTTTGTGAAAAGAAAGGATATTATATGTTTGAACATTACGGCTTTATGGATGTACTGTATGCAGTGAAAAAATATTTGGCTTTCATTTTGGTGCTTACGGTGCTGTTCGGGGCACTCGGATTTTTGTACGCAACATCGAAAAACAACTCGCTTGACAGCGACACCCCCGTATCGGTGGAAAAGACGGAGATAGCAGTATCAGAGCTGTATCTTGTCAGCGGAGAGATGCAGGGAGACTATGACAAAAATCAGCTCCAATTTAACAGAGACATTGCGCTGATGATATCCTCCATGCTTAATGCGGAATATACAAGACAAAGGGTATACGAGACCGTCATTTCCGAGATAGACGTAGACAGCATTATCAACAGTGACCGTGAGCTCGAAGAAAAATATTCCGATAAGATACTGAAAAACGATTTTATCGGTGAATTTGTAAACGTAGCGGTTCTTGAGAATACGTCTATCGTAAGAATTCATGTTCATTCATACAGCGAGCAGTTTGCTTCCCGTTTGCTCGAGCTATACAAGGCAGAGTTTGAAAACGCCGCTGTTTTGGTAAACAACGGCGCTGCAAAATGCTCATACGCTTCGGTTGCTGATACTAAAATAGGTATTGAGAGTGAAGAGCAGATATCTATAGCCACCGGTGTATCTACAAAGAAGTATGCGGTTATTTTTGCATTTTTCGGAGCTGCTTTGTCGGTGTGTGCCGTGTTTGCTTATACGCTGTTTTTCCCTGTAATAAACAGAAGATGCGATGCTGAGGGGTACGGCACTGCGATGATAGCCGACAAAAAGGATCCGATAGAGTTTGCTATTCACAATATATCAAGAGCGGCAAAAGCAAAGAATGCAGAAAAGATCGCCTTTGTAGTCTGCGAGTCCGCAAAGGAAAAGAAAAAAGCACAGGCATATTACGATGCTTTTGTAAAAAAAGCGGCAGAGCTGTCTTTTTGTACAGAGATAGAGATATGCTTTGATGCCGCAAACGACTATGAGGCTTTCAAGACAGCCGAAAAATGCTCAAACGTCGTTATATTGGTTTCTTATTCAAACACAAAGCATACCGAATATCAAAAGACCGTTGCGAGAATGACGGATAACGGTATTGATATTCTCGGCTGTGCGGCAATATAAAAATATACCGAAGGCGGGAGAGTGTATGATGAACGAAAAGAACCCTCTTATCAGCGTGATAATTCCGGTATACAACGTGGAAAAATACCTCTCAAAATGTATCGAGTCTGTCATGGCTCAGACATATACACGGCTTGAGATCATACTTGTCGATGACGGGTCAAAGGACTCAAGCGGTGAGATATGCGACAGATACGCAGAAAAAGACAGCCGTGTGCGTGTAATTCACAAGCAAAACGGGGGTCTTTCGGACGCACGCAACTGTGGAATTGCCGCATCGAGCGGAGAATATATAGGGCTCGTTGACAGCGATGATTATATTGATGCGGATATGTACGAAACGCTGTATTCGCTGACTGCCGAGTACGGAGCAGACGTGGCTATGTGCGGTCTTTACGATGTTTACGAGGGGAGAGAAGTGTCTCAGACGGAAAGCCCCGAGCGTTTTTGCGTTGAAAAGGAAGAAGCGATGAAAATGGTCCTTGAGGCAAAGACCGTATCTGTGACAGCCGTAAACAAGCTCTATAAAAGAGAGATATTTGACTCGGTCAAATATCCCGTAGGCAAGACCGCCGAGGATGCTTTTGTCATATTGCACATTCTTGAAAAAGCAGAGAAAACAGCCGTTACGACAGAGAAAAAATACTACTATTTCCACCGTGAAAACAGCATAACGACACGCTCCTTTTCGAAGCGGGATTTTGACGCCATAGAAGCATATGACCAAAACTACAGGTATATATGCGACAAACACCCGAGTCTGGAGAGAACGGCGAAGATGCGTGTATATTGGTCGCATTTTTACGTGCTTGACAAGATGATGCTCTCAGACAACGCACAAAAGAGCGATTATATGCCTTTAGTCAAGGTCTTGCGTTCGGGCGCTATGTTTATATTAAAGGATGACTGCTTTGCGCTGTCAAGAAAGATCGCTGTGCTAACCTTGCTGGTTTCCGTCGGTGCGTACCGTTTTCTTGTAAAAAAGAATACTGAAAAAAACAAGCGCACCAATGATTGATGTGCGGAGATGATTATGAAAAATATTTGCTTTTTTTCATGCGATTACCAAATGGGCGGAGCCAATACCGTTGCGGTAAAGCTTGCAAATGGGCTGTGCGATAAATACAATGTGTTTTTTGTGGCTGCTCATGATACGGAAGAGACTGCTTACGGAAAAGAAAACATAGACAAGAGCATCAGATATTTCAATTTCGGGCTTTCAAAGGAACGTATAATAAAAATGCGGGGGAAGGTCATGCCCCGTATGAAAAGATTTATTAAAGAGCACAAAATTGACCTTGTTTTTGCAATAGGCTATTATGCCGCTTTTTATATAGCGCCGATATTTTGGAAAAACAAAAAATGCAAGTTTGTTTTTTGCGAGCATGGAGCGCCTGCAAATCAGATCGCCGACAAAAAGGGCACACTCATGCGAAAGATAAATGTCAGAGCCTTTGACATGACGGTTGCTCTGACAAAGCGCTCTGAGGCTGATTTTGTCACTCTCATAGGGGCAAAGCCGAGCAAGGTAACGACGATATACAACTGGATAGACGACAAGCCCTCGGAGGACGGGGAGAGCTACAGAGCGGATGTCAAAAAGATACTGACCGTTGGCAGAATATCGGGTGAAAAGGGCTTCGATATGCTGGCGGATATAGCAAGGGACGTGTTTGCACGATGCCCCGACTGCGAGTGGCATATCATGGGAGACGGACCTGAGCGTGCGGACTTTGAAAACAGGATAAAAGAATACGGGATAGAAAAAAATATAGTAATGCACGGCTCGGTCGCAGATGCCTGCCGCTATTTCGGTGAGTATTCCGTTATGGCGCTCACCTCCTACAGAGAGGGACTTCCGCTTGTGCTTCTTGAGGCAAAGGCGAAAAAGCTTCCATGTATCAGCTTTGACGTAGTAACAGGACCCTCGGAGATAATCCGTGACGGAGTAAACGGGTACCTGATACCGATGTACGACAAAGGGCTGTTTGCGGACAAGCTGTGTGCTCTTATGCAGGATGAGAGCCTGCGAAAGCGTTTTTCGGATAATGCCTGCCTTGATATCGAAAAGTTCAAGCCCCAAAAGATCCTCGCCGAGTGGATAGCACTTACAGAGAAGCTTACGGAGAAGAAATGAGAACCCAAAAATCTTTTATAAACGTGGCGATAAGCTGCGGCTCATACCTGCTGTGCATGGTCAGCACCTTTATCATAAGAGGAATATTCAGCCGTCTTATCGGTGCTGATTTTGCGGGAATAGAAAGCACGTTTTTGAATGCCATTTCCATGCTCAGCGTGGTGGAGCTCGGCATCGGAACGGGAATAGTATACAAGCTGTACAAGCCTATAGCCGAAAAAAATTACCGTGAGATATCCTTGCTGTTGAAGTTTTATAAAAATGCATATACGGTCATAGCATCTATCGTGTTTTTGATAGGCGCAGTCGTAGCGGTTTTTATACCCAACGTGATAAACGAGGATTTCGACTACGGTTGGCTTTCGTTTATATTCATACTGTACCTTTTTGATACGCTCGCATCATATCTGTTTGCCAACAGACGGGCGATGTTTGTTGCCGACCAGAAAAACTATGTAACGACCCTGTGCTATACAGCCGCACAGATGATAAATCTTGTCATCCAAACGGTGCTATTGTTCACGCTTCCTTCCATAATGGAAAAAGAAGCGGTGTTTGCCGTCTACCTTGCGGTAAAGATACTTGCACGTCTTGTCGAGAACATATCAATAGCGGTGCTTTTCAAGAAGAAATATCCCGAGGCAGAGCTGAAGATAAAGGAGAGCATCAGTCGAGAGGAGCGCCGTTCTCTCTTCGTAAAGATAAGAGCACTGCTCGTTCATAAAACAACGGGACTCAGCCTTCAGGCGACATCGAGCCTTATCGTTACGAATATGGTCGATGTGGTAAACGGCGGCTACTACGGCAATTACCTTTCTCTGACGAATGCGATAAACACCATCGGAATGCAGTTTTTCAGCGGTATTACGTCGAGCTTCGGTGATCTTTACGTAAGCGTTGACAAAAGCGAATCCTACAAAAAATTCAAGTCGATATTTTTTGTAAACTATATTATGTACTCGTTTTTTGCCGTGTCCTTCTTTATTATAAGCGAGCCGTTCGTGGAGCTGTGGATAGGCACAAGCGAGGCGGTGTTCCCGACCTTGACGGTAGCGTTTATGAGTCTTTATATTTATATGTACGGAATTCGTCAATGCATATTCGTGGCGAGAAACGTTACGGGAGAGTATACAAAGGACAAATGGTTTGCCGTTATAGAAGCGGTGGTGAATTTCGTGCTTGGCGTTTTTCTCGTTTCAAAGATCGGCGTTATCGGTATACCTATCGGAAATGTCGTCAGCACATTGGCAATACCCTTTTGGGTGCAGTCAAGGATAGTTTACTGCGATATTTTCAATGTAAGGCACAGAGAATATTTCAAGACATATGCGGTGTATTTTGCGGTCTTCTTATGCTCCTCGGCGGTAAGCCTTGTTATATGCAGAGCCGCAGACACAAGCTCTGTGTTGATAGACTTTGTTGTCAGATGTGCGGTATGTGTCGTAGTGCCGAATGTGATAAACATATTGGTGTTCAGAAAGACAGAAGAGTTTGCTTATCTCAAGGCTGCCGCATCGGGCTTGCTCTCCAAATTCAAAAAAGCAAGCTGACATATGCAAAAGTTCAAACCGAAAAACAAAAAAATTCCCGCACTCGGTCGAGTGCGGGAAATTTTTTGCCGCATAGGAAATTGCACGAATTCTCACCCGCCGTTTGGTTGAGTTAAAGAAAATGCAAAGATACAATAGGCGGGAGGATGGGTGCGGGCACTGCCCGCTTTTTGATGTTTAATTATACAGCAGGGGTAATGTTCTTGTTTATCTCATCCTGAATAAGGCACATATTTACGATGTTAAATCCAACGAGTGCGAGGATGATGAAGAGAACGGGAGAGCTTGAAGAGCTGAGTCCTCTGCGGGTCTTGAGATAATCAACCTTTTCGCCCATTTTGTATGACCAATAGTAAGAATAGATGCCGCAAGTAACAAGGCTGAGCAGAACTACTGCGATACCCGAGGTACCGTTTGCGTCAGCGCACATCATGTTTATTTCATCATTCACTTTTACGAGCCAATAAAGTCCGTAAATGCCGCAGGTAACGATAGAAAGAATTACGCAGATAACGATTTCTCTTTTCATAGGAAAGCTCCTTTTATGTAGATATTAGAATGTGTATTTTTACATTCTTTAAAAAAATTATATAATAAAAGTCCGTCATTGTCAAGAATTGTTCAAATTCGATCCTAATTTTATTCAAAAATTAGCACTTAAGATAAGTGTTTACAAATAATTCATAAATATTTGCTGTTTAAACTATTGACAAAGTGGCAAAATAGTGGTAGATTTATATACGAAGTTAGCACTTACATTAAAAGAGTGCTAAAACAGTAAGGAGGCGAGAGTTTGGAAAACAAGCATGACGGACTGAGTGACAGAAAAAAACTTATACTTCGTGCAGTTGTTGAGGCTCATATTCAGGACGGCGATCCTGTAGGGTCAAAGACCTTGCTTGAAAACGGACTGCTCACCTGCTCCTCCGCAACTGTCAGAAACGAGATGGCAGAGCTTGAAGCGCTCGGGTATCTTGAGCAGCCGCATACCTCTGCGGGAAGAATTCCCTCGGAGCAGGGCTACAGATTTTATGTTGATACCTTGGCAAAGGAGTATAACGAGGCATCTGCAGACCTTGACAGTATAAAAACAGCGCTCGACGCAAAGCAGACCGAGGTGGATAAAATACTAAAGCAAGCCTCACGTCTTGCTTCTACACTTACAAACTACACCGGCCTTGCGCTGAAGCCCCGTCCTGAGCTTGATTCTTTTCGCCGTTACGAATGTGTATATATAAATGAACGCAGCTTTTTGCTCGTGATGATAGCAGAGGACGGCAGAACCAAAACAAAGACGATAAGAGTGCCGTTTGATATTATACCGGATGATACCGACAGCATAACAAAGGCGCTCAACACTATGATAGCGGGAATATCCATATCACAGATCAATCTTCCCATAATGATGCAAATGGAAAAGATGGTGCGGCAGGGCGGCAGACTGATATCTCCTATCGTCAAAGGAATATACGAGTGTCTCAACGATTCTGAGCAAGGGGATATTACGATAGAGGGCGTAGACAATCTGCTCGGGTATCCCGAATATTCCGAAAAGGAAAGCCTGCAGGGGTTACTTGCTCTTGGAAGACACAAGGACAGACTGCTTGATCTTATAAGTGAGAATGACGACAGCGACGATGTGCACATATTTATAGGAAGCGAAAACGTGCTTGATTCAATGAGTAATTCATCGCTTATATATAAAACGGTAAAAAAAGACGGCAGAGTCATAGGTGCTGTCGGGGTCATAGGACCGAGGCGTATGGAATATTCAAAGGTCATCGCAACGGTTGAAAATCTTGCCAAAGGCGTCAGTGAGATAATAGACGGCAGCGGAGAAGATAACGAGCGGTTGCTCGGTGAAGCAAAAAAGCAATAACGGAGGTTTATAATGAGTGAAGAAATAAAGAAAGAAGAAGTCAAGGCTGAGAACGCAGAAAGCACACAGGACGCAGAGACAGCGCAGGAATGTACGGCTGAGGGCGATAACGAAAAAAGCGAAAAGCCCGACCGTAAGGAAAAGAAGCTTTCAAAAAAGCTTGAGGCAGAGCTTGCAGAGCTAAAAGCGCAAAACGAGCAGCTTCAAAAGGCTCTTGACGAAGAGAAGGACAGAGCACTCAGAATAGCGGCTGAGTATGACAATTTCAGACGTCGTTCAAAGGCTGAGCGTGAGGGAGTTTACTCAGATGCTTATGCCGATGCGGTAAATCAGATACTTCCCATTATCGACAATCTTGAAAGAGCTGAGGGCTTTGACAGTGCGGAGGAAGTAAAAAAAGGAGTCGTAATGATACTCAACGGCGCAAAAGAAGCGCTGAGTAAAATGGGGGTCGAAGAGATAGAGGCACAGGGCAAGGAGTTTGACCCGAACGTACACAATGCGGTAATGCATACAGAGGACGAAAGCTTTGGAGAGAATGTGATATGTGCCGTTCTTCAAAAAGGATACAAGCGCGGAGACAAGATCATCCGTTACGCAATGGTTCAAGTAGCAAACTGACAATCAATACCGGTAAAACGGCAAATAAATATAAATAACAAATCAACAAACATAGAAGACATAAAGGAGGAATTTTATTATGTCAAAGATTATTGGAATTGACCTTGGTACAACAAACAGCTGTGTTGCAGTTTATGAAGGCGGAGAGCCTATAGTTATAACCAACCCCGAAGGTGCAAGAACAACTCCCTCGGTCGTAGGCTTTTCGAAGACGGGTGAAAGACTTGTCGGACAGGTTGCTAAGAGACAGGCTATCACAAACCCTGACAGAACTATCTCCAGCATCAAGCGTGAGATGGGAACGGATTTCAAGGTAACGATCGACGACAAAAAGTACACACCTCAAGAAATATCCGCAATGATCCTTCAAAAGCTCAAGTCTGACGCAGAGGCATACCTCGGAACAAGCGTAAATCAAGCTGTTATTACTGTTCCTGCATACTTCTCTGACGCGCAGAGACAGGCAACAAAGGATGCAGGTAAGATAGCAGGTCTTGAAGTGCTCAGAATTATCAACGAGCCTACCGCAGCAGCACTTGCATACGGTATGGATAAAGAAGCAGAGCAAAAGATAATGGTATTCGACCTCGGCGGCGGTACGTTCGATGTATCTCTGCTTGAGATATCCGACGGTGTATTTGAGGTGCTTGCAACAGCAGGTAACAACCGTCTGGGCGGCGACGACTTTGACAAGCGTGTTATCGACTGGATAGCTGACTCATTTGCACGTGAAAACGGCGGAATAGATCTTCGCAAGGACAAGATGGCTCATCAGAGACTCAAAGAGGCTGCTGAAAAGGCAAAGATAGAGCTTTCCGGTGTTACAACATCGACTATCAGCCTTCCCTTTATTACTGCTGACGCAACAGGTCCCAAGCACTTTGAGGCAACACTTACGAGAGCGGAATTTGACAGAATCACAGCAGACCTTGTTGAAGCTACAATGAAGCCCACAAAGCAGGTTCTTGCTGATGCAGGTCTTACCGTTTCTCAGGTAGACAAGGTTCTCCTTGTCGGCGGTTCGACCAGAATTCCCGCAGTTCAGGATGCTGTAAAGAGCTTTATCGGCAAGGAACCCTTCAAGGGCATCAACCCCGACGAGTGCGTTGCTCTCGGAGCTGCTGTACAGGGCGGTGTGCTCGGCGGAGACGTAAAAGATCTTCTCCTTCTCGACGTAACACCTCTGTCTCTCGGTATCGAGACGCTCGGCGGAGTATTCAACCGCATAATAGACAGAAACACAACTATTCCCGTAAAGAAGAGCCAGATTTATTCTACTGCGGCTGACGGTCAGACCTCTGTTGAAATTCATGTTCTTCAGGGTGAGCGTGATATGGCGGCAGGAAACACGACACTCGGACGTTTTGTCCTTGACGGTATTCCCGCAGCTCCCCGCGGAGTTCCTCAGATCGAGGTTACCTTTGATATCGACGCAAACGGTATCGTTAATGTAACAGCACAGGATAAGGGCACGGGCAAGGAACAGCACATCACCATCACTTCCTCTACTAACATGAGTCAGGAGGATATCGACAAGGCTGTAAAGGATGCTGAAAAGTTTGCCGAAGAGGATAAAAAGCTCAAGGAAAACGTAGAGACAAAGAATAAAGCAGACAGCCTTATATTCCAGTCCGAGAAGGCTCTCGGTGAGCTTGGCGACAAGGTAAGCGATGCTGACAAGGCACCCGTAAACGATGCTATCGCAAAGCTCAAGGAAACTCTCAAGGGCACTGACTATGACGCAATAAAGGCAGATACAGAGGCTCTTGAAAAGGCGTTCTATGCAATCAGCGAAAAGCTTTATGCTCAGCAGCAGGGTGCACAGGGTGCAGGTCCCGATATGAACGGCGGCGCTCAGGGAGGCGACGGACAGACGTTCTATAACGCTGATTATGAGGATAAGACAGGAAACTAAGCTAATATGAGGTTTTAGCCCGACGGTTTTTTCCGTCGGGCATAAACTGTATTTTGAGAATGAAAATTTCTTAGGATAAAAAGTATTTTGGAGTATCGTATATGGCAGACAAAAGAGATTATTATGAGGTGTTGGGACTTAGCAAGGGTGCCGATGACGCTGCGATAAAAAAGGCATACAGACAGCTTGCCA
Organism: Eubacteriales bacterium; assembly: GCA_045120955.1. Lineage (GTDB taxonomy): Bacteria > Bacillota > Clostridia > Oscillospirales > CAG-272 > JAZMZS01. The sequence continues at coordinate 35,567 of JBGVFH010000044.1, forward strand.
AAAAGTATCATCCCGACATGAATCCGGGTAATGCGGAAGCAGAGGCGAAATTTAAGGAAGTAAACGAGGCATACGCCGTGCTTTCCGATGCCGAAAAAAAGGCAAAATACGACCAGTTCGGTCATGCGGCGTTTGACCCTGCGTCAGGTGCCGGTGCGGGAGGCTTTGGCGGATTTGGCTTTGACGGTGATTTCGGCGGCTTTGGCGATATATTCTCATCCTTCTTCGGCGGAGGTATGGGCGGAGGTTCAGCCCGCCGCAACGGTCCCGTCAGAGGAGACGATGTTTATACAAGAGTCACTATCAGCTTTGAGGAAGCGGCATTCGGCTGTAAAAAGGAGATATCCTTTAACAGAATTGAAAAATGCGGCGAATGCTCGGGTACAGGTGCGAAGAAGGGAACGTCACCGCAGACCTGTACGGTTTGCGGAGGAACGGGAAGTGTGCGCACACAGACACGTACACCGCTTGGTATCATGCAGTCCACTCATGCGTGCGATGCGTGCAGAGGAACGGGTAAGATAATAAAAGAGCCTTGTTCAAACTGCCGCGGAACGGGAAATATCAAGATAACGAAGAAGCTTGAGGTAAACATTCCCACGGGCATTGATGACGGACAGAAGATAGCTCTGAGAGGTGAAGGCAACGGAGGTAGAAACGGCGGACCTTCCGGAGACCTTATTATCGGTATAAGCGTCCGTCCGCATCCGATATTCGAGCGTGACGGAAGCGATATATACTGTGAGGTGCCTGTTACATTTGTTGATGCGGCACTCGGAGCGGAGATAGACATTCCCACGCTTGAAGGAAAGCAAAAGTTCACCATTCCCGAGGGAACGCAAAACGGCACGACCTTTACCGTAAGAGGAAAAGGCATCACGAGAGTGAACAGCAAAAGCAGGGGAGATCTCATACTCACTATAGTGGTAGAGGTTCCGAAAAACCTGAACTCAGAGCAAAAGGAGCTGCTCAAAAAGTTTGGCGAGAGCTGCGCCGACAAGCAGTATGCAAAGCGTTCGAGCTTTTTCAAGAGACTGTTTGATAAAAAATAATGCCGATGAAAAATCAGCAGATGGAGAATATAAATGGAAAGAATTTGGACACAGCTTTGCGTGAACTGTAAAAATAAGGATCTGGACGATGTTACAGCTGTTATGAGTATGCTTGACAACGGCTTGATGATAGAGGATTATTCTGACTTTTCTCTCAACGGTATGTACGGTGATCTTGTAGATGAAAGCATCCTCAACGCAGACAAGGAGCGTGCTTCCGTATCCTTGTTTGTTCCTTCGGAGAAGAATATCGAGGAGTATACATCGTTTGTCCGTGAGAGACTTGCTTACCTCGGAATTGATGCCGAAATTGAGCTTAAAGGGCACAACGAGGAGGATTGGGCAAACTCATGGAAGCAGTATTACACACCTATACCGCTTGGCAAAATAACCATAGTACCCGCATGGCAAAAGGACGAGTACAAGCTATCCGATGGGGAGATACCCGTATATATGGACCCCGGTATGGCATTCGGAACAGGTACGCATGAGACGACAAGACTTGTTATCAGACTGCTCGAAAAATACATGAAGGACGGTTCTGATGTGCTTGATGTCGGAACGGGAAGCGGAATTTTGTCCATATGCGCGGCAAAGCTGGGCGCAAATAAGGTGTTTGCGTGTGACCTTGACCCTGTTGCAGTAAAGGTTGCGTGCGAAAATATAAAGGACAGCGGTATGACCAACATTGAGTGCGGCGTCTCTGACCTTCTCCGATCCGTAAAGAAAACAGAGAGAGGATATAATGTCGTCATGGCGAATATTGTCGCTGACATAATCATGCGCCTTAATCCCGATATAAAAGAGTATATGTCAGAGGACGGTGTTTATATAATTTCGGGCATTATCGCACCCCGTGCCGACGAGGTGAAGGCATCTCTTGATGAGTGCGGGTTTGATGTTATCGAGTGCATAAACGAAAATGATTGGTGCGCTATGGCAGTAGCCGCACGAAAGTAACCGTAGCTTAAGATATTGTAAGGAGTTTTTATGCCGAGATTTTTTGTACCGACGGATAATTTTGAGTCTGAGTGCGTAAAGATAACGGGCGAGGATGCAAGACATATCTCGAGAGCCCTTCGAATGGCAAAGGGGGAGCACATCACCGTATGCGACATGAAGGGGGTAGAGCATGACTGCGTTCTCGAGGATTTTGTTGATGATACCTGTGTCAGCGCCCGTATCCTTTCTTCGGTAAAAAGCGAAAACGAGCCTCCTTATTTTGTGGCTCTTTATCAGGCATCTCCGAAAGGGGACAAGCTTGACTACATAGTGCAAAAGGCTGTGGAGCTGGGAGTCGGGGAGATCGTGCCGTTTGTATCTGACCGATGCGTATCACGTCCGGATGAAAAATCAGCCGTCAAAAAAGTGCAGAGGCTCTCCCGAATTTCAAAAGAAGCGGCAAAGCAATGCGGCAGGGCGGTTTTGCCAAAGGTAGGAGATTTCTGCTCTTTTGAGAAGATGCTGAGTGCGGCAAACGGTGCAGAGCTGAAGCTGTTTTTGTACGAGGGGGACGGCACACGGCCTCTCAGAGAGGTATTATCCTCGCACAAAGCAAAGCATGGCATTGTGCAGAGCGCAGCTATTGTTATCGGCAGCGAGGGCGGCTTTTCTATAGAGGAGACGGAGCGTGCGAGGGAGTGCGGCTTTGAGCTGTGCGGACTCGGCAAAAGAATATTGCGTACCGAGACAGCATCGGGGTGTGTTCTTTCCTGTCTCATGTATGAGTTTGAAATGTAATTTATTACTACCGTAAATCAGAACGTAATTTATTTTAACATAGAAAATTGTGTCAAGATCGGCTCGGACACCGTAGGAGCCATACCCGAGCACCACAAAGAAAATCGAGTCGATCTGTTCAAAAAGGGGAAATATGGACAGATCTTGTTTTGAAAAGCTTGTGCCGCATATATATCGTCTAAAGGTTCCGTTTGAAAATATATATACTGCCGTGTTCTTGATAAAGACAGACGACGGCTGTGCGCTTCTCGACTGTGCGGCGAGCGCACACGACACGGAGAGCGTTATTGTCCCTGCGCTTGATGCGTGTGGCATAGATAGGAAAGATATAAAATATATCCTCATCTCTCATCCTCACGGTGATCATGCGGGAGGATTGCGTGCGCTTTTGCCGCTTTTTCCTTCAGCCGTTGTATGTGCGGGCAGTGAGTATCTTAAAAACAGGTTAGAAATTCCGAATTTCAGAGTGCTATCTGACGGTCAGATGCTTTTGTCATGTATTGAGGCAGTATCACTTCCGGGGCACTGCGCAGATATGTATGGCTTTTATGATAAGAGAAGCAAAGCTCTTATTACGGGTGATGCACTGCAGCTCTGCGGTGTCGGCAGATACGGATGCGGGCTTAGTTCTTACTCTGACTATATGGCTACACTTGACAGAGTGCAAAATATGGATATCGAAAGTTTGGTCGCATCACATGATTACTATCCTCTCGGAGCCATAGCACATGGAAAAGAGCAGACAGCGCAATACATATCCGAATGCCGCAGATATGCTCATTTTATATCTGAGCATATCGACAAACAGATGTCAGTCTCAAACTGCGACAAAAAGCTCGTTTGCGATATAATAAGGGAAGAAAACAACCGGCGTGATCCCAACATCCCGCCGCTTCAGTATTCTACGGTCGAGAAATATATAATGAGCAGGATACAAGAATAACACAAAGCAACACACTGCTGTTAACAAATACATAGACCGCTTATTGATATATCTGACAAAATAGCACCGAGTGTTTCAGCGTTCGGTGCTCACAAAAACAAGAACTTTAAAACACAAACAAAAAATAATCAACCGTTTTTTGCCACCACTCGATAAGGATGTAATTTGAAATCTATTAAAATACACTATTTATCGGGTGTGGCTTAACAACTCAAAGCAGACAATCAAATGGGATGGGTTGCTCGGATGAACAATATCCGAAGCAGAGCCACAGAAATTATAAATACAGACCTAATCTACGGATGATGAAAGGCGGTAGTGATCGTTCACTACCGCCTTTACTAATGCAATTTTATTTATCTTTTGCTTGCCGTTCTTTTCTTTCTGTCAACAACGGTCAGAGCAATGACTGCTCCGCCGCTTACGAACAGGATAGCTACCCACAGCCAAAGGTTGCTGGTGTCGCTGGTTGCAGGAGAGTTAGGATCAGCAGGCTTATTGAGTTCTGCCAAAGCTGCCTTGGCATCGTCCAGTGCCTTCTTTGCATCTTCGTCTACAAGGGATTTCTCGTAGTCGGAAAGTGCACCCAAGGCATCATCCGCCGCTTTGATAGCCGCTTCGTCGTTCTTGGTGATGTTCTCCGGCAGTTTGTCGATTTTGTCCTCAACTGCTTCCACTTTGCCGATAACTTCAAGAGCGTTGTCGATACGCTTGATTTCGTCCTCGATGGCTTTCTTTTCGTCCTCGGTGTAGTTGCCGCCGTTGTCCTCAAGAGCCTTCTCTAAGTCATCCTTTGCCTTTTCCAAATCAGTCTTATCTTCCGGTGTTACATTCTCAGCAGTAACATCCTTGACCTTTTCAGTGTTCTCGGTATCAGTAGCTTCGGCTGCATCGTTGATTTTTTTAATCAGATTTTCAACCTGTTCCTTAACTTCCTCCAACGCCTTTTTGCCGTTGTCGGTGGTCGTTTCGTCAGCAAGGATGGTGTTGATCTCGGAAAGCATTTCGTCAAGCTCTGCCTTGTCCTCACTCGTTACTGTTGCCGGATCGTAGTTCTTCAGTTCCTCGGTGTAGCCTGCCGCCGCATCTACCGCATTGTCGGTCAGAACGGTCAGCTTTGCAGGTACATACTTGATGGAATAGTTGCCGCCTGCATCTGCACCGGTCGCCGTAATGTCATACTCACCGATTACAGTAATGTCCGCATTAGAGGTAAGGGTAGGTTCGGTCACGAGCTTATCTTCTCCGACCAGTCCTTCCACCTTGTAGGTGTAGGTCGGAAGTGCGGTATTGACAACCGTGTTCTTTGCTTCTGCGGTAATGGTGATCTCACGCTTGGTGATCTCAAACACATCCTCTTTTCTACCTGTAAAGTTATTTATACCATCAATGTAAACGGTACCAAGAACATTCACACTACTTGCATTCACATTATCGATATAATAAACAATGTAGTCCGTATTTTCTGTAAGCGTCATATTGTTCCAGACCACAGAAACGGTTGGCTTGTGGGGCTGTCCATCGTAAACGAAGGTGTCCGGATCTAAGGTTACAATGGCATCTCTGATGTCCGTAGGCTCGATACTAAACTCTGCGGTAGCAGAAGCTGCCTTATGATTCGTACCTTCCGCAATCGTTACACGAACAACATAGTCACCTGCGTTCTTCGGTGCGGTAGTGGTGTAGGTGCTGTCATCTTTGTCTTTAACCTTGTATTCGATAGTAGCCGCACCGTCGCCCAATTTATCAAAGGTCGGAGCTGTTACAGCCGTTCCGTCATAGGTCTTTCCGCTAATGTTAATATTGGAAACTTCGCCGTCTGCTTTTTCGATCACAACATTAAAGGCTGTAGTTGCAGGTGCATCATTTCCGGTGGCATCTACATATTCCATACCAAGCGGATTATAGGATACCGTAAAGGTATAGGTACCTGCGTTCAGCGTATCAAGATATGCAGATTCCAGCGTGATCTCGCCGTCAGCAGAAACGGTGTAGTCTGTACCTGCGGTGAGAACGGTCGTTCCGTTTGCAACGGATTTGACCGTATTACCGTTGAGTTCAACAGTAACATCCTTGTCTGCACCTGCTTTATAGGTGGTAGATACGCTTTCCGTTACCGCCTGTGCATCGGAATAAAGCACGATGCCTTCGCTGCTCAAATAAGTAACATTGCCAACATTATCGGTAATCTTAACATAGATAATATTCTTAGCGTTCTTATTCAGTGCAATCTCGTTGTTGTAACTATTCCAGTTGCTACCGATTGCAGTTTCCAATGCGGTAATAGCCGCCGCATCGGTAAGCTCTGCATCGTTAATCAAATCTGTATCTGTAGCATAACACTGAATGGAATTTACGCCGCTATCTATATCCGTTGCTTCAACCTTAGCCACTGCATCGCCTTTGAAGAACAGACCGAAGGTGATCTTGTTGAGTAGTTTTTCCCAGAAGCCACGGCTTTCAATGGTGATCTTGCCGGTAGCTGCTGTTCCGTCAAAGCGAATGTCCTCGATGTTGATCGCATCGGTCAAAGCACCATCCGATGTTCTCTTGAGACAGATGACCTTACTGTCACTCTCAGAGAAGGAAAGGTCATTTCCATAGGCGCCGTTCAACATCGTGGAAATCGTATATCCATCCGGTGCGTTTAACGTAACTGATGTGCCGGACTTAAACCAATAGGTAGTGCCGTTCTGATAGCCGCCGTTAATGATATAAGCAGGGTTCGGTGCCTGGAGATAGGAAATCTTGTACTGTGCAGTCACGCTCTGCTTTTCGGTGCCGTTTTCATAAACCGTCAGCTTTGCGGTATGCGTACCGATACTGCTCGGTGTAGTTTCGGAGCCGTCGTTATATGTGAGCGTGTAGGTAGCGCCGTTTGTGAAGCTGCCCGATATGGTTGCGCCAATCTCGCCGCCCGTATAATAGGCATCGGCTACATTCAGTGTAACGCTGCCGCCGTCGGTATTTGTACAGCCGTCTGCAGTACAGGTTGCGGTGATAGTCGTGCCGGATACGGCATATTCCCATTGGTGAGTATGCAGAGCTATTCCGCAAATTTCACAGGTGCTGCCTGTCTGATTTTCGTGTTCGCAGACTTCACCGCAGCGGGTACATTCGCCGTCTTTTTGCGACCAATCGTGCTCTGTATAATACGTTAGTTCGCTTTTGCAGATATATTCTTCGCCGCCTGCCGTAATCAATGTCGGCATAGACGCGCCGCTTGGCAAATAGAAATAAAGTTTATTCGTATCTAAAGTTTTTACGCAGGTAAGGCCATAGTTGTTTATTCCCTCTACCGCTGTAACAGGCGTATCAGCCGCTACGCTATCGAGAGTAATGGTACTAAGGCTGACGTCGTTTCCTTGGCTGTCTTTCAAAGTTCCGTTGCTACCGCCGCTGTTATCTGCACCTTTACCTATAGCATTTTTTGCCGACGTTGCTTTTACGTTACCGCCATTAATAATAACGGTGTATCCGTCTCCACTATAGCCACCGCCAATGCCGGCGCCGGCATAATTCGCATTATAATATGTATTGGAAGCTATAACAGTTCCCCCGTTTATCATAACAGTTCCGGCAGATTTCCCGTCAGAATTACTGCCGCTGCCAATAGCTGCGCCGGAGCCGGTATTCTTGGCTGTAACATAACCTCCGTTGATCGTTATATTTCCTTCTGCTCCGTTAAATCCGCTGCCGATAGCCGCTCCACGTAATCCAGTTGCCTCAACAGTACCGCTGCTAATCGTTATTGTGCCGCAATTTTGACTGGATCCTCCGCCAATGGCTGCATAATTTTCGTCAGCAGATGGCATTGACACTACTATTTTGCCTGTTTCAGAAATCTGGCCGTAGATATTAAGAGTATTTCCACTAGATACATCGATGCCTTTATTTGCAGTTAAAGTATAGCCGTCCGCAAGAATAAGGTTTACTGTTCCTGAAACTGTAATGCGCTCTGAAACTGTAACATCGCTTTCGAGGATATACCAGCCGTCAGTCATCGCAGTTGTAGAGGATGTTATGCTAATTAAATCTGATGCAATCGCGTTATTTGAAACTACTTTATTATTTAAGCTATCCCAATATCTGTGTACATATCCTACTCCCGATACACCGCAATTAACACAAACGCCGTTATTTGTTTCCAAATGTTCGCAGGTATAGCCACAAGTACTGCAATAGTGGTTTTCATCAAAGCTGTGGCTTTCGGTGCTGATAACCAATGAGCAGCAATTCCACTTATAGTCGTGCTTCGTTCTGTCTGAAACACTAACACTATATATCTTTTCATCGCTTACGTGATTATCCTCGTCCACACTGCCTATACTCGCAAGACAGACGGTACATTTCTTAGTTTCAATACATGTCGCCTCGCCGCTTATGCTGTGGGGAACCGTTACTATTATTCCGCAGCAACTATAAACACCTTTATGATTTTCATCATCAACTTTTGTGCAAGACGTAATTTCGCCTTCGTGATTACCGGGCGCTAAATTGCCTTTTGTAATACCACAGAATACGCAAGTCGATAGCGTTTTGCAGGTAGCATCGGAATAACTGTGATCTGCTATCGGATACTGCTCTTTTGTTCCACTTGTAATGGTACCGCAAATTAAACAGTAGGAATATTCAGACAAACCCGTATACTTACAGGTGGCTTTTATTTCTTTATGAGTAACGCTTACGCAGGAGTGAGAATCAGATGCAGATGAAAGAAGAACGCAGCCATCATCTGATCTTCGGCAATATGCATCGATGCTGCCACCCTTTCCAAAGTCTACAAGGTTATCGCTTTTATCAAGCGAATTTCTTTTTGCATCTATCGTTTGTCCGCTAAGATAATAGCAATTTTCTACTACTATAAATATAAAAGCGTTATCATTTAAACCGTAAGAGCCGACGATACTTCCTATATATTCCAGATAGCTGTTACTATCTTTAAAATCTGCAACTAAACTCTGCACTGTGCCTAAATTTACACAATTACTAACGGTGCAGGAGGTGCTAAATTTATTTAACAAAGAATCGTTCAATCCGCCAAAGCCACCGACAATTCCGCCGACGTAGGGCATTGCGTACTCAACGCTTTTGGCTACCGTTACATCCTGAGAGACTACGCAGTTTGAAACTAAAGCGCCATATCCTATTGACGCACCAAGAATGCCGCCTACGTGATTAGAGCCGCAGATATATGAATTTTTCAGCACAACGTTTTTTATGCTTGTACTGTTGGTTGTCTGAGCGTTACCCATTGAGCCAAATAACCCTATGTAAGGGGACGTTTCGTATTTGCAGTATAGTCCGCTGATGCTATGGCCGTTTCCGTCAAAATTTCCCATAAAGCTAATGTTGGGGTTATAACCTATAGGTATCCAACTGTATGCAGCTCCGCTTTCGGATACTGTTTCATTTATAACGATATCATCAAGCAAAACTGCGCTGATATAACGGTTTCCGTCATTTACCAAATTGGCAAATCCATATAGTTCTTTGGAATTTCGGATAGCGTACCAGCCGTCATAATCGCTATAGTTACTGTCTGTTAAACCAAACTGCAAATAGTTCGATGAAGTAATTTTAGTGGGTGTAACAGGTATGCCGTCGTATGCTTCCGTTGTAGTCGCCGCACTCACCGTGAGCATATTCATCGGCAGCATGCATACCACCATCACAAGTGCCAGCACAAGGCTGAGTATGCGGTTTGTAGAATGTTTTTTCGTTTTCATATCGTTTCCTCCATATCGGGATTATAGAAATCGGCTCTCGCCGTTGTTTGTTTTATCATATCGCTCACCTTGTCTTATCCTTTCAGCAGATCCATCAAGGCTTGCTCGTTGGTATCCTCAACATATTGCTTAAATTCTTTAAGCACACGCCGTCCGAGTTTCCGAAAGTCTTTTGCCAGCACACGATCTATCTTCATTCTTCGTGTTTCTTCCGGCACATTAAAGGTGCTGAGAATGTTATTCATTGCTCCTGCAATTCTTGTTTCAAGTGAAACCGTTACGCCGCTTGTGTTCAGCGTGGAATACTCGATACCGGATACAAGGATTTCCGCTTCTTCAAAATGTTCGTCAGTCCAGTCATGACAATATTCTTTGAACACTTCTTTGGCTCTTGCGGTATCATTCTTTCTTATGATGGCAAGACATTTTGGACTGGAGTAGGCGGATAAGTAAAAATCTCTTGCAAACTCATCTTCCTCACACATAGATGCCATTGATGCCAATTCCAAGCAGACTGCCATTATAGAGCTGTAGCCCTCTTTGGCTTCTTCCTCGATCATTTTCCATTGGAAGTCGCAGAGCAGTTCCACAAGCTCTGCCAACATATCTTCTTTCGTCCGATAATGGAATGTGAGATTACCGGGACTCATATTCAGTTCTTTAGCAATTCCTCTGACTTGTGTGTTGCTATAACCCGTATCCAAAATCTTCTTTGTCGCATAGCGTATAATTTCGAGCTTTGTAAGTTCGCTTCGATTCACTCGTACCACTGGGCCTACCTCCTATAATGATAATAGAATGTCGAAACACTAAAAAGTGCTTCGACAAGCCGATAAAATCGGCTTTGGCAAAAGTAAATTTACTGAAATTTAATTTTGCCTATATTCATTGCAATGGGTATATACAAATTTTCATAGAAAATTTGTGACCAAATCAAAGATTTGGTGTCGAAATAGTGCGAATTTACACTATTTCGACTTTCTATAACCATTATAACAGTCTATCTAAAAAAGGGTGCAGCACACCCACATAAAGTACCGTAAACCATTATAGTACCTGTACTAAAATTTGTCAAGAGTATTACATATATTTTGGGTGAGTGTTCATAAAAAGTTGCAAATAAAAGTCATTGTAATAAAAAATTATTGAAATAAAAAAAGCATTCGATAATAGTAGTTCGAATGCTTTTTTGGTATAATATTATTTGCCTTTATAAAACAGGCTTTGTGCTATTTCGATCTCTTCCTTGGTCGGCAATGATTTGGGTAGCGTATTTTCAAGCTCTAATGCAGTATATTTATATTCTGCATAATTGTGATAGGGAAGTATCTTTACTTCAGATATGTTCTTAAAGCTTTGCAGATAATCTCTTGCTTTTTCGATCTGGTCAGAGTTAAATCCCGGAACATATGGTATTCTGATCTCTATATTTTTCCCGAGGCTGTCTAGGTAACTTAGGTTGTCTAAAATAATTTTATTACTTTGTCCCGTGCATTTAATATGAACATCCTCATCGATAGCCTTTATGTCATACAAAAAAGTGTCTGTATAGTCTATAACCTTTTCAAGTGTGCTTCGGGGGACAAATCCACATGTATCTACTGCTGTGTTAATTCTTTCGGCTTTGAGGATCTTTAACAGTTCCGCACAGAAATCTGCCTGGCATAAACATTCACCACCTGACAAAGTGACCCCGCCGCCGGTATTTTTGTAATAATCTACATCCTCGAGTAAAATTGGCAGCAGCTGATCTACTGTTATTTCCTTGCCATGTAACTTTAAGGCTTCGCCAAGGCAAACCGTCTCACAATTACCGCATCCCGTGCATAGATCTCGTATAAAAGTATGTTTTCCGCCTGCAAACTGATGAGCGTTGTTTTTGCAAACATTTATACATTCTCCGCAACTGATGCATTTATTTTGGTAATAGGACAGTTCTGGCTTGAAACCGATGCTTTCGGGGTTATGACACCATACGCATTTCAACGGACATCCCTTGAAAAAAACGGTTGTTCTGATGCCTTTTCCATCATGAACAGCAAAGCGTTTTATATCTGATATTATGGCTTTCGTCATAGCTTTGGTCCTTGTATGTCTTTAGTTTGATCTTCTTATAAATTCATCCTGTTGTTCTTTATCAAGATCTACGAACAATACGTTCCATCCACAGAGTCTAATTTGAAGATTTTGATAATTTTCCGGCTCTTGTTGTGCTTTTTTGAGTGTTTCGGGATCAAGAATATTGAAATGAACAGCAAAGCCTGCTCTATTCATAAATGATTTGAGCAATCCTTCAAAAGCTACCATTCCTTCGTTTCCTTCGACTGCTGAACAATGGATCTGCACGTCTGCAACATATCCGTCAGGGCACTTCTCGCTGTCGATCTTTAATACCGAATTAAGATATGCCGTTACACCGTTCTTATCTTGACCGATCGATGCAGTTAAGTTCTTTGACAGAGGCTCTCCGCTGTATCTTCCGTCAGGGGTTGCAGCAGTTTTCTTGCCCATTCCGAAGCGCCAATCTACAGAGAACATACCGCATCTGAAGACACCTCCGCGGCCATTTTTTCTACCATTGATCGTATCTGCAAAATGCTGATGGATGTCTGCAGCTATACTGTCTGCTTCCTCGCTTCCGTTTCCGTATTTAGAATAATTTTTAATAATGTGCAGACGAAGCTTTGGATCGTTTTTCCAATCCGAGCGGAGTATCTCACGCAGCTCATCCAGCGTTTTTAATTTTTCTTCATAAACAACGTGCTTTACAGCGATAAGACTATCAACGAGTGTGGCAAGTCCGGCACCTACAACAGAGGTATTGTTATATTTGGCTCCTCCGCTGTATATGTCAATTCCGGACTCTCTGCTCGTCTTATAAGTTGCAGACATAACAAGCGAAGGACAAACCTGATCATAGTGCGGCTCGTATGATGCTAAAGCATCCATGCACAGATTTGTGTAATATAGCAAAGTAGAGATGACTGCGTTATAAAAAGCATCGAAGGTTGCGTAATTTTCTTCTGAATTAAGAACGAGTTCGATAGATTTAGTGAGATTTAACAGTCCGGCACAGGTAGAGGGAACTTCTGTTCCTTCAGCCGCAGGTTCGTAGCATCCGTAAGGAATAACGTGCTTTGCGTCTTCAGCATCGATACCAAGTCCTTCGAGTGCTTTGGTCGACTGCTTCGTGTTAATAAATACAAAGCTGTTTTTGCCCTCTCTTATCATTTCGAGGATCGTTGATAAGACTGTATTATCAATATTGTCGTGATAAAGGACATGTATCTTCGGGTCGTATATATCAAGCTCACGGTACGCCTCTAAAAGAACTTTTGTAAACTCGTTTGTGGCATCATTGGAGTCATCATCAATTCCGCATATATAAAAGGGCATGTTTGCATTAACCTTCATACAGCTGATGGTCCACAGGAAGTATTTGACCGTTTCTTTGAGCTGCTGCTTTGTGAAACGACCCGTTTCAATATCATTTTTATAGTAAGGATAGATCATTCTGTCAAGTCCGCCGAGAGAGCGTATGATGACAGTGTCAATGTTTGTTTGTATGTTGTAAAAGAGCAAGATAAGCTGTAGCGCCTGAGCTGTCGTTTCAGGAGCTTTATCAGCTAAATGCATCATATTTTCAGAAATAAATGAAGTTTTCTCAGTGTTATTCTTAGATGCCTCTTGTGCAAATCTTAAAAAGCATTCTCTGATTGCCTTATATACTTTGATTCGCTCTGTGTAGTATGCTGATTTTTGCGGATCTTCAGCATAACAAGACATATTCTTTTCAAGATCGAGTATTATAGAACTGATACCCATTTTCAGCACGTAATTCCAGTCGGGAGCAACGTGACCGAAGTCCATCATTGCTTTAAATGCTTTTGTTTCTTCAAATCCGTTGATAGTATCAGTTATATATGCTTTTCGTACTTTTGCTTTAGCTCGGTCACATACCTTGTGCATGATCTTACTATGATTGATCCTGTGAACAAAAATATTGTCCGTGCAGATCTCAATATCAGCATTTGCGAGCAAATGACATATAGCCTTAGCTTTTGTGCTTGAATAACTCTCATCTCCGCGATTGTCAAATAGCGCCAAGATCTCATCTCTTAGTTTTGTGTCATCCTTGAAGGTTGAGTTAATACTATCCTGCAAAATCGCTTCTTTGCAATTATCAAAAGTGTTCCACATAATCTTATATCCTTTCAAATGTTCAAGGTATCCTGTATTTATACAATAGCTTTTTTATTATGATTTGTAAATGAAAGAAACAAACAATTATTATTTTTCGAACACAAAATACTTGCAATTTTTTTAAAAGTAATGTATCCTAGTATAGGGTGATTAAAATGAAGATTACAGATGCTGAGTTGAATATCCTTAGTATCCTTGATGTACATAGGGGAAAAATACCTCAAGGTAAGCGCGAATGCCGCTGTCGTCACAGCGATAGCTTTGTTCTTGTATCATCGGGAAGTGCTGATTATTCATTCGATGGTAAGGTTTATACTGCCAAAGCGGGCGATCTTATTTTTCTAGCCGATCATAGTTGTTATTCGATCAATATAAACTGCAATAACTACACCTATACATATATAGATTTCTATTTTGATGTAGAGAAGTCTGCTACACTTTCAAACATGATCTATAAGGCTGAGCGTCTCTCGGAGCTTGAAAACGTGTTTGAAAAGATATATAAATTGTGGAAGATAGGAGATTACGCTGATAAGCTTTATTGTAAAGCTCTGTTATATACGATATATTCAAAGGTTGCTAAGTCTGATCTGATACAATATGTATCAAGCAAGAGAAGAAAAGAAATTGAACAGGCAGCAAAATACATGTCAGAGCATCTTTCTGATGCTGAAATAAGTGTAACTCAGTTAGGAAAGCTTTGTAATGTTAGTGAGGTTCATTTTCGCAGATTGTTTAATTGCATATATCATACAAGCCCTACGAAATTTCTGACTGCTCTTAGAATTAAAAAGGCAAAAGAACTTTTAACCACTGATAATTACAGCATTGCTCAAATATCAGAAATGTGCGGCTTTCAAAATCATTATTATTTTTCAAAAGTTTTTAAATCGCTGACTTCTCTCACTCCTACCGAATACAGAAACAGATACAGAGAGTTAATATAAATTTCGAGATTTCGTTCACAGATAGTTGATCACGCATAAAATTAAAAGGGCTGTAAAAAACTAATATCATTAAGTTAATAAAATGGTAAGAAAGAGCCGTGCTCTTGTGATATGCACCTCCAAAAGTTAGACACTTTTGGAGGTGCATATTTTATGTCAAAAAAGACAAAAGCAGAAAAAGTAAGGAATGAGCCCGGTTCAATACCGAGCTCATTCACAAACAATTTAATTTTGTCTAAACTTTTGGGTTCACTTCATTATTAAGACTGCTTCTTTTTAATTTGTGTTATTGGAATAGCAATAATGTTTTACAGCTGATCTGTATTATTGTGGTCTGTATCAGCGGGTTTTGTCTGCTCTGCGGGAGAGATAGGATCGGTCGCAGCGTTATTATCCTGTTGAGGCTGATACTGCGGATGTTGAGAAACTGTTTGATACGGGGCTTGACCGTACTGAGGTTGCTGATACGGGGCTTGACCGTACTGAGGTTGTGTGTATGTATAACTATGCTGTGTGAACATATACATCTGACGGTTGAAGAATGCCTCTTCCTCAGAGGGATAGTAGGATTGGTCAGCGAGAGCCTTTGCGTCGAGCATTACTTTTGCGAAAAGAATAGTTGTTACAGCGGAGATGATCGAGACGATACTTCCCGATATCACAGAAACGACAAAGCTTGACTGCAATGAATAGTATTTATCAATTAAAAAATCGTTTGAATATTGATACAGATAATCTTCCGTTTCGTACAAAAGCTCCGATAAGATGTCAGATAAAAACGGACTGATGACGATTGAGAATACTACACCAATAAGAGAGAATATTGCGGAAATTATGAGTAATATCGGTGCAGCTTTTGACAGCTTTTGCGGACGAAGCCCCGTCTCTGCGCTTGCAATCGCACTCTTGAAATAATTTCTGACACCGTACAAGACAACAAGCTCAAGGGCGAGTGTGATACCAAAAAAAACGAGAGATATAACGGCTATCACGGAGACGGCGATTGCCGTATTTGCGGAATTTTGTGCGGCAGACCAGCCAAGTATCGCAAGCAAAAACATTAATAATGCCAAAATTCCGACGACCACCCAGATCAAAACGATTTGAATGGTTTGCGACACCCTGAGCATTTTTAGCGATGCGGTGTCCATCTTAAACGGGCCTCTGTCTTTTCTTGACTCGGCATAGAACATCCACAGCCCAACCACCATGAGTATGCTGATAAGATCAAACGACCCGACGATAGCATTGACTGCGGCGGATATTGTAAGAAGGATGGTCGCAACGAACAGCAGCTTGCTCTGTCCGACCTTTTTTATCAGCTCGACAGCTGTTGGGTACGGGGGCCTTTGCGTATTGTTGGCGGTGTACTGTTGCTGTTGTTGCTGATACTGTTGCTGCTGCTGCATTAAAGTGTTGACGGCATTGCACCTTGGGCAGGCAGGCATCATGTTTGCATACTCTGCGCCGCAGTTATAGCATTTCATAGTTGTGTCCTCATTTCTTTTTTATTGCGCATATATACACATCCCATGCAGGGATATATTTTTTTCGTCTGATGTACAGCTCGTAGCCTTCATAGTCCCGCTTTAGCTTGTTTACAAGCGAAAAGACATCCTGCGAGCGGTGATAAACGCATACGAGAAGATCGGGTAGATGCGTTTTTATCGAGTGCATACTTCCGTCCAGCGCCTCATGCTCACAGCCCTCTACATCGTATTTTATATAATCGGGTATGTCATTGCCTATTATATTATCAATTTTCTCAAGCTTTGTCAATACTCCGCCCTCATCTGTAAAGGCGGAATTTCTGTTTCCCTGAGAGCTGAAATTTCCGTCCGTGCTCTCGCACCATGCGCCGCACCGAACGGGTATCACCTCTTTACGGCTCTCGGCAAAAGCACATAGCTTGGCATAGCTTTTTTTGTCGGGTTCAAGAGCGTATATCCGTTCTATCCGCTTTCCTTTTGAAAGCAGCTCGGCTGAGCTTTCCCCTCTGTAGGCTCCCGCATCAACGCATACCTTGTACGAGCCGTAGTCAAACAGAGTGTCTCCGTCGTCGCATACCGTATCTGTGAGATAAGATATTTTGCCGCTCAGCTTGAAGCTTATTACAGATGCGAATATCTCTTTTGACTTTTGGTCGGCAAGTGCTTGATATGCGGACAATATCTGCAAATAATGCCTGTTATAAAACTCGCAGTCGAATATCTCGCCGCCGCAAACAGGCACATCGGGAGCGTACAGCTCTTGCTCCTTTGAAATTTTGATTATGTTTTCTATCACATCGTCAAGCGAAGAACCAAAAGCGAGAAGCACTATGAAGTCGCCGTATTGTTCCTTTGCCTCGCTGTATGAGAGCACTCGCTTTCCGTGGAAAAAATGCCCCCTGACAAAACCGTCGCTTGCGAAAAAGTCACATATTTCTATACCTCTTTTGTCAAGCTCTGCAAGTATCTTGTCAGCGCCGTTTCCCATTCCGTACATGAGAATTGGCTTATCCGTTTCTTTTAGGTGCCGCCACAGGTCTGTGCTTGCGGGGTAGATCGGTAGTTGTATACTCATTTTTGTTTCCTTTGCATTTTTTTGTTGACTTAAAATATTATGTGTGATAAAATCTTATCGTCAGATCAAATTCTATATAAAAATAACGGAGGTCGTTTTATGGACTGCTTGTTTTGTAAAATAGTCGGGGGAGAGATCCCATCAAAGCTTGTATATGAGGATGAATATGTATATGCCTTCCACGATATAAACCCTCAGGCAAAAATACACATCGTTGTTATTCCGAAGGAGCATATCGCAGCTTGTGCAGATGATATAAACGCAAGCAACAGCAACGTAATAGCAAAGCTGTTCGAGGCTATACCGAAGGTTGCATCTGCGGCAGGGATCGAGGGCGGATACCGTATAGTAAACAACTGTGGAGACAACGCTTGCCAGAGCGTAAAGCATATACATTTTCATGTGCTTGGCGGTGAGCAGCTCTCCGAGCAGATGGCGTAAGTAAAAGGAAAAATAATGACGGGTAAAAAGCTTTTTTAAAAAAAGGTTTTACCCGTCATCTTTTGTTTTTAAATAAAGAGCTGTCTCACGCATTGAGAGACAGCTCTTGTTGACAGCTCAACCTACAAATTCGTCGTAAATTGCGGAGATAGCTCGTGAGTAGTCCTTTTCTTCAACACCGATAATGACATTGATCTCACTTGAGCCTTGGTCGATCATACGGATGTTAACGCCCTTTGCTGCAGCGGCACGGAAAATTCTTGCCGCAGTACCCTTGGCGCTTATCATTCCCCGTCCGACAGTTGCGATAAGAGCAAGCCCCGATTCGATAGATACGGAGTCGGGATTTACTGCCTTGCAGATATCCGAAATTACAGCATCCTTTTTGTTTTCAAGCTCGCTGTTTGCGACAATGACGCACATCGTGTCAATTCCGGAGGGAAGATGCTCAAAGGAAATGCCGTTCTCCTCAAGAACACTCAATATCTTGCGTCCAAAGCCTATCTCGGAGTTCATCATGTCCTTTTCGATATTGATGATGGAAAAACCGGTTTTGCCCGCAATTCCCGTGATGACGGTCTCGTAGTTGTAAAAATCACTTGATGCAACTATCATCGTACCCTTATCATGGGGTGCGTTTGTGTTTTTGATATTTATCGGGATGCCTGCGTATCTAACGGGGAAGATAGCATCCTCATGAAGAACACCTGCGCCCATGTAGGAAAGCTCTCTGAGCTCTCTGTAGGTGATAACGTCGATGGCCTTGGGATTTTCAATAAGGCGCGGGTCAGCCATAAGAAAGCCGGATACGTCCGTCCAGTTTTCATAGAGGTCGGCATTTACCGCACGGGCAACTATCGACCCTGTTATATCAGAGCCGCCTCTTGAAAATGTCTTTATAGTGCCGTTGGGCATAGAACCGTAAAAGCCGGGGACAACTGCGTGTGTGTGTTCTTTCAACATTTCGGAGAGAATAGTGTTCGTTTTCTCCGAGTCAAAGCTGCCGTCATCCTTGAAGAATATCGCTTTTGCCGCATCTATGAAGTCATAGCCGAGGTATTTTGCGAGAATGATGCCGTTGAGGTATTCTCCTCGGCTGGCTGCGTAATCTCTGCCGGGATGATGCTTGAATGCGCTCTCTATATAATCAAATTCATTGCTAAGATCAAGCTCAAGCTCAAGATCGCTGATGATACTGTTATATCTTTCTCTTATAGCGGAAAAAGCTGCCTTGATATCCTCTCCTGCTTTTGCTTTGTCATAGCACTGATAGAGCATATCCGTGACCTTTATGTCGGAACTGAATCTCTTTCCGGGGGCAGACGGGACGACATAGCGTCTTGACGGCTCCGCTTTTATTATTTGCGCTACTTTCTTAAATTGCTGCGCATCGGCAAGGGACGAACCTCCGAATTTAACGACCTTGATATTCAATGTTGCTTCTCCTTTATATATAAAATGACATATTATCAGTCTTATGTATTGTATTATACATTTTTATGCATATCGTGTCAACAGTAAAAATGTATAACAAAGTTTGCATTTTGCTTTGGTTATTGGTATTTTTACCGACAAACCGAATTTTCAATTTACTAATAATATACGCATAATGTGAATATTTTGAAATGTTTATTTTAAGGTGTGCGTTTTTTATTTTTTGAGTCATTTTTGTTGCAAATACCGTCGGGAAATGATATTATATAAGCAGAATAAGACAAAAACGGAGGCTGTGATGAGCAAACTTTTTTCCGCGGCAGATATTTTACTGCCCGATACAAATATAACAGACATGGAAAAATGGTCGTGCATTGCGTGCGACCAGTATACGAGTGAGCCGGAGTATTGGCAGGCGGCAGAGGCCTTTGTGCGTGGGTGCCCGAGTACGCTCGAGCTGTTTTTACCGGAGATATACCTTGACAAGAGCGAGGTTGCTGTGCCGCAGATAAATGAGAAAATGAGAGAGTATACACACGGCTTTTTCAAAGAGCACAAAAATACGATGATATATCTCAGACGCACGATCCCCGACGGGAGAATAAGAGAGGGGATAGTCGGCAAGGTGGACCTTGAGGAGTATGACTACAGAGCTGGCAGCCACGCCTCTGTCAGAGCAACCGAGCAGACAGTCATTGAGCGCATACCTCCGAGAGTTGCGATAAGAAGGGATGCAGAGATAGAGCTGCCGCATATAATGATGCTCTATGACGATACAGATGACCGTCTGTGCCAAAAGCTGTACGCAGATAAGGATAAGTTTGAAAGAGCATACGATTTTACTCTGATGCTCGGTGCGGGGCATATAGAGGGATATTTTTTGTCCGATGAGGCGGCGGAGTATGTAAGCGACTTTATCGAGGGAAAGCGTGAGTGCGGTCTTGCACTCTGCGTCGGAGACGGCAATCATTCTCTCGCAAGTGCCAAGGCGCTGTATGAGGAGATAAAGGCACAGATAGGCGATGAAAAGGCAAAAGCTCATCCTGCAAGATATGCTCTGTGTGAGATAGTCAACATTCACAGCACGGCGCTTGACTTTGAGCCTATACACAGATTGATATGCGGATGCGATGTCGGGGACTTGCTTTCGTTTTTTGAGTCAAGGTGCAAAACGGAGAATACGCATACACTCCGCTATGTAACTCAGAGCGGAGAAGGAACTATCAAGCTTGACAAGACGGCTGCGGGCATCTCCGTTGACCCTTTGCAAAAGCTGCTTGATGAGTATCTTTTGACGCACAAAGCGAGCATTGACTACATACACGGGGATGCATCACTTGTAAAGCTTGCAAAAAAAGAAGATACCGTGGGGATCTTCTGCGAGCCTATATCAAAGTCGGGACTCTTTGATGCAGTAAAGGAGGGCGGCTCGCTTCCGAGAAAGACGTTTTCCATGGGAGTTGCAAAAGAAAAACGGCACTATCTTGAGGCGAGAAAAATAAAATAAGTTTGATATATGTACTGAAAAATACGCTTGAATATTGACAAGCGTATTTTTTAGTGCTACAATAATGGCAAGAATCGTGTAAAACCTAATATAGCAATCGGGGGTGCTTCTTTTGAGGCTGAGATGGGAAACCGAACCCTTTTACCTGATACGGATAATACCGGCGTAGGGAGAATTATGCATACAGCTTTTTTATCTTCTTGCCGTGCGGTGTTTGCACGGTTTTTTTGCGCCAAACGGCAAGGAGGTTTTTATGATACAAAAAACAAACACACAAAAGCTGATGGTCTGTTCTATGATGATAGCAATAGCCACAGTTCTCGCACTTGTGTGCGAGTTTATTCCTTTTTTAAATCTGCCTTTCGGCGGCGGATTTACTGTTGCGAGCATGCTCCCGATAGTGCTTGCATCCTATATGTACGGCATCGGATGGGGAGTAGGTACGGCGTTTACATACTCGATCGTTCAAATGCTGGTGGGATTTCGCACCGTGTCCGCATTCTTTTTGCCGGATAACGAAAATTATGCGGGCAGTCTGCTTGCGGCAGTCGGCATATGCTTTATCGACTATGTTCTTGCATACACTTTGCTTGGATTCGGCGGTGCTTTCAGAAAAATGAAAAACAAGACCGCAGCACTCGTCCTCGGAGTCGTGTTTGCACTTGCGCTTCGTTACGTAGCGCATATAATATCGGGGTATATTTTCTTTGGTGCGTGGGCTGAGTGGTTTTTCACTCAGGAGGGCTTTTATGCAATAGGTAAAACTATACTCGATGCTTTCTCCGGAAATGCTCTTGCACTTGTGTATTCTGTTTTCTACAACGGACTTTTCATGCTGCCTGAGATAGTCATTACTTCGATAATTGCAGTTCCCATGTCAAGAATTCCGCAAATAAAGAGCTATCAAAAATAACAAAAGTGAATATGGGCGGGGCAAAGCCTTACAAAGTTCTGTAAAAAGCTTTTCCTCGCTCAAAATTTTTTAACCTTATGCAAATGCTGAAAAACGGTTGACAAATAACTGCTGTTGTGCTAAAATAGTAAAGCTTTGATGTTTTTGTTGCGCAAAGGTTGGTAGCCGAAACAACAAAGAAAAATATCTGCGGGCGTGGCGGAATTGGCAGACGCGCTAGACTTAGGATCTAGTGTCCCCGACGTGAAGGTTCAAGTCCTTTCGCCCGCACCAAAACAGAACGGCACCGTGTAAAACACGGTGCCGTTCTGTTTTGGGGTGATATAACAAAAAGGACTTGAACGGTCGGTGTTGAATGACAGTCCGGGGGACTGTCAGATCCGACCGGACCGAGATGCGTAGCAAAAGGCGCATGGTACGGCGGCTTTTGCGGTGTCGCATCGAGAATCAAGTCCTTTCGCCCGCACCAACAAAAACAGAACATTTGTCGGTAGACAAATGTTCTGTTTTTGTTTATCCATTGCGAAAGCAATGGCATATCATCACGCTTTAGCGTGTATATCATCGCCGCAGGCGCATATCATCAACCGAAGGTTGTATTTCTTTCGCAATGATGATATACAAAACTTTGTTTTGATAATATGCAATTTCTTCGAAATTGGTGATATACCCGGCTTCGCCGTGATTTTCATAAGAGCTCAAATCCATACTACAAATTGAAAGAGATATCTTTTTATAGCACATACACAAAAAGATTAGTATAAAATTGACCCTAGGAAACAGTATGTAATACAGATTATTTATTAAAATCTTTAACAATCACCACTCTCATTAATGAATAACGAATAATTGATTTTACTTTAAAAATCTGCTATAATATATCAAAGGCGGTGAATGAATGAACAAGGCTTTTTTAGAAATAACGAATGTTTGCAATCTTGCGTGCGATTTTTGCCACGGGACAAAAAGAGTGCGCCGATATATGAGCCGAGCTGAGTTTGAGTATGCGGCGCATCAGCTGAGGCAATTTGCCGAGTATCTGTACTTTCATCTGATGGGGGAGCCGCTTTTGCACCCTGAGCTGAGTGCTTTTTTTGATATCGCTCATGCGCTCGGTTTTAAGGTTATACTTACGACAAACGGAACGCTTTTGCATGACAGGGCGGATGTTTTACTTTCCGCCGAGTCACTATACAAGGTGAGTATATCGCTTCATTGTTATGAGGCAAACAACAGCCGATATGAGCTTGAAAGCTATCTTGACGAGTGCTTTTGCTTTTGTCAAAAAGCGGCGGAGCGAGGTATTATCTCGGTAATGCGTTTGTGGAACATAGGCGGAGAGGACAAGCTCAATCAAAAGATCATAGCTCGGATGCATAGTCACTTTGACGGAGACAGCAGTACCGAGTGGAAGCAGATATACAGCGGATATAAGATAAGAGACAAGGTGTTTCTCGAATGGGGAGAGCGCTTTGAATGGCCTGATGCTGAGGCAGAATACATAGGAGAGAATATCTCATGTTATGGGCTTCGGGATCAGATAGGAGTTTTGTGTGACGGTACGGTGGTGCCGTGCTGTCTTGATGCCGACGGCACAATAGAGCTGGGTAATATATTTAAGACTCCTTTGTCGGAGATATTGTCCTCCGAGAGGGCGGCGGCACTGAAAAGATCCTTTGAGATAAGAAGGGTAAAGGAGCCGTTGTGTCAGAGCTGCGGCTATGCACACAAAAAGAATTATTGAAAAAAGGGGATGTAAAAAAGCCCGGACCGCAAAAAAGAGAAGAAAAGCATTGAAAACACAAGGGTTTCAATGCTTTGAGCGAGATATTGATCACAACCAAAATAAGGTAAGGCGGGGCGTAATTACGCAATTTCCTATACAAAAGCAACAAAAAACCAAGGACATCAGCTTGAATGCCCTTGGCTTTTTGTTAGAGTTGCACATAGTGTTCAGAATTTATTAATGCTATGAGACAGCCCTTGTTACATATAAAATTCGAAAGATTTGCCGAAACGATCAAAGCACAGTCGTCGATAATGCGGATGCGATATATCGGCAGGAACTTGTTATCAGTCGTTTCTCTTATATACGTCGGCAACGTCGCTGATTATCACAAAAGCGTTGGGGTCGATTGCCTGGACTATGCTTCTCATGCGGGATATCTGAAAACGGTTGACAATAAAATATATAATAGTCTTGTCCTTGCTTGAGTATCCTCCTGTCGCATTTATCTTCGTTGTACCGCACTCGAATGCTTGCATCAGAGCATCTGCTATCTCTTCCTTGTCGGTCACGATCATGACCGACTTTGAGCGGTCGATACCTTCTACGATAAAATCGACAGTTTTCAGTGCGGCGGCATATGTAACAATGGAATAGAGCGGCAATATCCAGCTGTGAAGAGCAAATCCGCATATGATGTACAAAATGACATTGTACAGCATAACAAATGTACCGACGGTTAAATTCAGCTTTTTTGCAAAGATGACTGCCATTACATCAACGCCGTCTATTGCTCCGCCGCTGCGTATGGTAAGTCCGCTTCCAATACCTGAGATAACACCGCCGAACAAGGCGCACAGCAATAGATCCTCTCCTGCCAAAGGAGAGGCGATGCTTACGTCGATGGGCAGTACATCGGTGATGAGCCAAGCACCGACAGAGTAAACGATAACTGCAAAGATCGAATATACGGTAAAGCATATCCCCTGCTTTTTGAGACCGTACAGAAACAAAGGAACGTTCAGAACAAGCAGCAGCAGGGAAAGGGTGATATATTCGGGGGTGAGCTGTGAGAGTAGCATACTCGTTCCGGAGATACCGCTGTCATAGAGCTTTACGGGTGTCAAAAAGACTGTTATACCAAAGGCGTTTATTGATCCTGCTATAAACAAAATGATAAATTTTTTAAGTTCGAGCTGTTTTAGCTCGTCCAAAATGTTTGCATTTTTACTTTTCAAACCGATACATCTCCTTTTCTGCTGTGCCTGCAACGGCATATATGTATATTATACCATAAAACAGAAGAATTGTACATAGTTAAAAACTCGAAAAATATTTCTGTGTCACGATTTATTTGTTGTATGTTTTATTGGTCGAAGGCATATTTCGTGATAACGGACGTATTATTTTGGCGGTTTTTGACCGATGGGAGACGGAGATGTCTTTGAATACAGCGAAAATCTCTACGCAATAAAAAACCGTTGTTATAAACACTTGATTTTTTATTAAATTTATAGTATAATTAACAATCAAAGCTTATGATCGTATGCTTATAAAAGTGAAGAAGGGCGGTGGAATGATGCTTCTTTGTGTAGATGTCGGAAACTCGGAGGTTACGCTCGGCGGGTTTGAAAACGGGACCCCGGTATTTGTTGCCCGAATAGCTACAGATTCCGCAAAAACCGAGGATGAATATGCAATGAAGATCGAAGGCGTCTTGACATTGCATTCCGTCGATAAAACACAGATAAAAGGAGCAATTATTTCATCGGTCGTGCCGCAGCTGAACTCCGTGTTAAAAAGAGCACTGAGATTTCTGTTTTGTGTGGAGCCTTTGATGGTCGGCCCCGGCATTAAAACGGGTATAGGAATTCAATGTGATACACCGTCGTCGGTCGGAGCAGACCTTATAGCCGCATCGGTCGCTGCACATTATATCTACGGCAGTCCTTCTCTGATAATAGACATCGGAACTGCTACCAAAATGACGGTGGTGAGCGAAAAGGGGGCTTTTATCGGAACTTCGATAATTCCCGGTGTTATAATGGGGCTCAACGCACTTGCGGAAGGCACGGCACAGCTTCCAAAGATAAGCCTTGAAGTGCCAAATTCGATTATTGCAAAAAACACGGCAGATTGTATGCGCTCGGGAGTTATCTTCGGAAATGCCAGCATGATAGATGGGATGATAGACCGCATAAACGAGGAATTCGGAGAAGAGCTAAAGGTTTATGCTACGGGAGGTATGGCTTCTTTTATAATTCCGTTCTGTAAACACAGTATGATTATCGACGAGCAGCTCGTACTAAAGGGGCTTAATATCTTATATCAAAAAAACAAGGTATAGCTTTAATATATAATTTAATATTCTGTTGTGTATTACTGCGAAAGCAGATAATATAAATTTATTATGCGTTGTACCGCTCAGTCGGACGACAGCAAGGAGGAATTTATGCAAACAACAAACAAAAAACACATGTCAACCGGGACCTTAGTGCTTGCGGCGATTTTGACTGCACTCGTGATTGTACTGCAATTCATGGGTCAGTTTATCCGCTTAGGACCTTTCGCGATCTCGCTTGTGCTGATACCGATAGTTATCGGTGCGGCGACCTGCGGTCCGAAAATAAGTACATGGCTTGGATTCATTTTCGGTGTAGTAGTTCTGATAACAGATGCCGGGGCTTTTTTGGCGGTCAGTGTTGCGGGAACTGTAATTACCGTGCTTGTAAAAGGAGCGGCTTGCGGACTTGCGGCAGGTGTTGTGTACAAGCTTGTTGAGAAGAAAAACCGTTATGCAGCAGTGGTTGCTTCGGCAATAGTATGTCCCATAGTAAATACGGGAGTATTCTTGCTCGGATGCGTTCTCTTTTTCTTCGAAACCATAAAAGCATGGGGATTGGCAGCCGGATTTGACGGCGCAATTCAATATATGTTCTTGGGACTTGCGGGAGGAAACTTCCTGTTTGAGCTTGCAACAAATATTGTTCTCAGCCCCGTTATTGTTCGTGTTTTGAACATAAGAAATCATAAAAAATGATCGGCATAATATATGCGGCATTTGTGCTCGCATCGAAAAAATAAAAAGCCAATCGCAATACATAATAAAGAAATCAAGCGGCTCCGAAACAGATGCGGAGCCGCTTGATTTCTTTATGATTGATATGTATAATACTT
The DNA here is from genome assembly GCA_045120955.1 of Eubacteriales bacterium. Lineage (GTDB taxonomy): Bacteria > Bacillota > Clostridia > Oscillospirales > CAG-272 > JAZMZS01. Next base: position 61,944 of record JBGVFH010000044.1, read on the forward strand.
GCTTTTGCTTTAAGACTGCTTACTCAAATTTCCAAAGCCGCCGTTTTGTATTCTTTGCTATCGTAGCAATACCGAGCGCCTTCGACTTTTTTGTATGTATTATTTATATAAGGCGTTATATATTTTGATGAATTTCTCATCACGGTCTTGCAGGGCTTTGGCATCCTTGCCGTCTGAGTAATCGTAAAAGCCTTTTCCGCTTTTAACACCAAAGTTTCCGTTTTTATATAGATCGTCCATCAGCTTTTGCACATCGGTCGTGTTGCACAACTCCTTGTTAAGGTAAGAGGCAATATGATGAAAAGTGTCGATACCGCCGAAATCGACGACCTCAAACGGGCCGAACGCCGCATATCTGAAGCCGAGACCGTATTTCATGCAGGCATCCACGTCGGGTATGTCTGCGATGCCGTCTTCTACGATAGAAATACATTCACGGACAATGGCAAGCTGTATGCGGTTGAGAATAAAGCCGGGAACATCCTTTTTGCACACGGCTGTTTTCTTGCCGATCTTGTGAGCAAGCTCAATAACTGCTTCGGTGCTTGCATCGTCCGTTTCGCTTCCGCGAATTATTTCGATACATGGTATCAGATGCGCCGGATTCATCCAGTGCATACCGAGAAAACGGTTCTTGCCAACAATGTCTGCGGCAATACTGTCTATTGGGAGTCCCGATGTGTTGGTTGTCAGGATAGTCTCGGGTCTGACCATGCGGGACAGCCTTGCCCAAAAATCCTGCTTTATGTCGAGCTTTTCAATGATGCTTTCTACGATGATATCACAGTCCGCAAGTACCTCCAATTCGCTTGTGAAGCAAAGAGACTGTAGTATTCTCTCGGACTCTTGCGCTGTCACCTCACCCGTTTCTGTCTGTGTCTTCTGGTTTAGCTCTACAAGATTTTTTCCCTTTTCAAGTGCGCTTTCAAACGCATCGTAAACAACGACCTCATATCCGTATTTTGCAAAGATCTGAGACATGCTGGCGCCCATCAAACCTGCACCTGCAATTCCTATTTTTTTAAACTCCATGGTATTCCTCCCAAAAAAACAGTATAAAAGTTATCTATATTATTACAGATAAACATCGCAAAGTAAATGTATTATTGGGAATGTTTATATATTTGGGAACGGTTTTTTGCGTCTGCTTCATGTTGGTATTTTATCATACTCATCCATGCCGTGCAAGCGGCATTTTTTTGTTGCATAGGAAAATGCGTAATTACGCCCCGCCGTTTGGTTGAGTTAAAGATAATCCAAAGATATAATAGGCGGGAGGATGGGGTGGATTTCGTTTCAATGTCGGAGAACTTCGGCTATCATGCCCCCGCAACTCCGGACGGAAGAGAAGAACTGATACAAACAGTATAACGAATAGGGCGAAAAACAGTTCACAAAAATATAAATTCGGAGCATTTATCTATTGAAAAGTAAGGCGTTATGTTGTATATTAAGGTTACAAAAACAAAAAACGGATGCGGCGGCATATACCGTATGGGAACCTTCTCAATAGACTGGCGTATAAAGACGGGCGCACTTTTGGGAGCATCCGCTGACGGAAGACTTACAAAAACGCCGATCTCCAAAAACATAAGTGCGGACATTGCCCGTGACAGAGAGTGCATTACAGCTCACATCATGTCAGCGCTGAAGCTCAACTACGAGGATATGCCGAACGGTACGGTGCTCGATATCGTAATTCACAGCTCGGCAATTTCCGGTGAGGACGGAATGGATGCATTTGTGGCTACGCTTGACACATTTATGAAGGGCGGCGGCCTTGCTATTCAGTATAACTTCTCAATCCTGATGTGTTGCGCCGTGCTCAGGAGCATCCGGAGGAATATTCAACTCTGCAGATACGTCTTTGCGGCCGGAATGTGCTATTTGTCAATTTGTCAAAGCAAGAACAGGATGAGTTTATATCGCAGTCTGAAGCATCTGCGTGATGACGGGTGAAAAGGATAGAAGTTATAATGAGTGGGGAAAAGGGAAGAATATTTGCAATAAAACGGTTTGCTGTGCATGACGGAGACGGAATACGTACGACGGTGTTTTTGAAAGGATGCTCGCTTGAATGTGTTTGGTGTCACAATCCCGAAGGCATAAGTCCGAAGGCTGAGATTTCATATTATGACATAAAATGTATTAGCTGCGGTGCTTGTGCTTCGGTCTGCCAATACGGAGCACACACATTTGATGGAGAATACGGACATATTTTTCACCGTGAAAAATGCGTAGGATGCGGTGAGTGTGAAAACAGCTGTTACAGTGATGCCATTGTTTTTTGGGGAGAGACTGTTGACTCAGAGCAGCTTTTGCCAAAGCTTCTTGAGGACAGAGCATTTTTTGAAAACTCCGGCGGCGGTGTGACGATTTCGGGCGGTGAGTGCCTGTGTCAGTCAGATTTTTGCAGAGATCTTCTCATGCGTCTGAAAAAAGAGGGAATACACACAGCAGTCGATACTTGCGGCTTTATCAGCCGAGCTGCACTGGAGAAAGTGATAGACTATACTGATATTTTTCTTTACGACATAAAGGCGGCAGATGCAGATGTGCACGCTCGGTGTACGGGACATTCAAACGAGCTTATACTTGACAACCTGCGTTATCTTAATGAGCGGAAAAAACCGGTTGAGATTCGTATTCCGTATGTACCTGAATACAACAGCTCGCAGATAGAGAAAATAGCTGATATTCTTGCAGAGCTTGAGTGTATAACTAAAGTAAAGGTATTGCCGTATCATAATTACGCAAGATCAAAATATGAGTCTCTCGGCAAGGAGAATACCCTGCCGCAGGTACATATTCCGACAGACGAGGAGCTTGAGACTGCGGTAAATATACTGTGCTCAAGAGGACTTCGTGCGGAGAGCGGCAGACCGCTGAAAAAGAATAACAAATGACGTGTTTTCTCTCGCATGCATTGATAACGCAATAAATGGAGGTATACTATATGAAAAGCTTTCTTGATAACGCATATGTTACAGATGTAAGCCTTGTTGCAAAAATGCACTCAGCAAAGGTGCCTCAGAGTCAGCACAGATATTTTCACAGCAGACACTCTCACGGTTTTGTGTTTTGGATCGACGGAAGGATAAGCTTTCTTTATGACGGCGAGGAAGAGGTAGTAGGCAAGGAAAATTCATTTGTATACCTTCCTCAAGGTCGTGATTACCGAACCATGCCTACCGAGGACGGACATTTTATTCTGATAAATTTTCATACCACCGAAAACCTCGATTACAAGGCGTTTGGTACGGTGTTTTCAAACAGCGCACAGCTTCAGGGGTGCTTTATGACAGCACTGAAAGTGTTCAAGCAGAAAAAGTGCGGTTATCGTGCAGAGCTGAAATCTATAGTTTATATGCTGATAAGCCTTGTGCAGGCAGCATCAAGCCACGGTTATGTTCCGTATGAGTATTTTCGGCGCATAGAGCCTGCGATAAACTATATGAACGGCAACTTTTCAAAGGGAGAGGTCAAAATAACCGCGCTCGCGGAGCTGTGCGGTATGAGCCGCAAGTATTTTACAAAGCTATTTTCGACATACTATGAAATGACTCCAAAGCAATATCTTTTAAATTGTCAGATAGACTATGCAAGAAAGCTTTTGCTCTCCTCGGGAGAAGAGTACAGCGTGTCCGATGTAGCAGAGCGCTGCGGATTTAGCAATGTGTACTATTTTTCAAAACTCTTTAAACAGAGAGTGGGAATAACACCGTCTGAATACAGACGAAACGGCTAGCAAATAGACAAAATAATATATAACGTTTTCAGCACCCGAGCGATCTGCTCGGGTGCTGAAGTTTTATATTCGATTAACTGTTTCTAAAATATCACTTGCCATAAGAGAATCATTCCAATTTTGTTTTTTTATAACTACAGTTGTCTTTATCTTGATGATGACAACATTTGTAATAACAATGCTGAGACATCCCTTTTTAGCCAAAAGGAGAGCTTCTTTGGAAAAATCGTATGGAGAAAACTGTTCTATATCTGCCGTTGCTTCGCCTTCAAGAGTACCTTGTAAATCAAAAAATATTGTTTTCTCCTTTTATGGCAAGTTTCACATTTGTGGCACAAACGCATCGGGCGAAGCCCATACCACTCAAGTTTGCACGGTTTTTTTATAAGGCTCCCGCCCGATGGGGTGTCGTTTTCATTTGGGCTTGTCCGAGCGATTTAGATACTGCGTTTCACAGCTGTTTTTTACTGTAACTGCAAGTTTTTAAGCTCTTGTTCTATGCCTTCAGATACGGAAGCAAAATCACTTGAATTAAGTCCGGTCACTTTCAATATCTTTGAAGGGTCGATATCTCGGTTGAATTTTCGGTCATACTTCCATGTCCAAGGATTTCGCTTGATTTTTGGGTTTTCGTGTGCAAATTCCTCCTCATCGCACCAACGGATCTTGACGCCGGTGAGTTTGCTGTAGGCATCTGCCACTTCTCCCCAGGTAAGACCATGCCCAGAATATACGGTAAAGGCTTGGCCTATGGCGGCATCTTTAAAGAGCAGATTTGCAATAAGCTTTCCTGAATTTCCCGCCCAGTCGATACCTGCTGAATAATCTCTGACAAACGATGGCAAAAGCATTTCTTTGCCCTGCTTTGCATGGTTTAAAATATCGTGTCCGGAATAAAGCAAAAGGTCAAGCCGTCTGTCTGAAAAAGAGATTACAGGACGAACGATAGTCCAAGGCTCTCCTTTGCATTCGCTGTTCAAAAAATCCTCACATTTTGCTTTCGGTATAGCATAATCCTCAGTTTCTAAAAAAACGGGATCATTGACGACATCCAAAAGCCTCGGGGCATCTTCTGTGATCGGATGCTGTCCATCAGCATATACTCGGTAGGAAGAGAGAAAAATTAGATGTTCTGTGTTCGCAATTAGCAGCGGATGTATTTTTTTATACGCATCGACAGTTTTATAATGCAAAAAGTTAACAATACCGTCGTAGTGCTCTTGTGCGAACAATTCTGATAGAAAATCATCAGTAGCGTAATTTTGCAGAAAGCAAAGACGCTCGTTATCTGATACTTTTTCCTCCGGACAAATTACATCGACCTGACAACCTAAGCGCAAAAGTTCTTTCGAAACGTATGTGCCAAGTGTTCCTCCGCCTGCGATCAATAAAACTTTTTTGTTTGAATACATTTCCGTTACTCCTTTGTTTTTTTTGTATTATATCATCTTGACAGAGGAAAGTAAATGTGTTATCTTATTTGCATAAGGTAAAATTCTAAACATAATCAAAGGAAAAAACGGCATGAATGATGCAGTATTCTTTAGCTATTTTTTGTTTAACGAATTCTGTTTTAATGAAACGCGGCATCGAGATAACAGCAAGGGCGTAGGTTGTCATTATTTGGGGTTTATGAAACAGGGAAAAGGATTGATCATTTCCGGTAATAAAAGGCTTGAAATCGCAGAGAACGAAATGTTTTATATTCCGAAGGGTTGTAAATATCATTCCTACTGGATCGCGAACAATATAGTTAAATTTGATTCTATAGGCTTTTTATATTTTCCGTCAAATGCAAAGAATGGATACTCGCTTCAAAAGATTAATTACGATGAGAAGATTTTTGAGGAATTTCTACCGCTCTCAAACAGCAAAGCAATCAATGTTAATTCGGTCGGTCAGTTATATCGTTTGCTTGGGTCGATCGAGGAAATTATGGAAAAAGCCCCCTTCAGCCGTTCAGACGAGGTCGTCAATAATTTGATATTGCTGATGAATAAAAACCATCAACGAACTATAGCTGAATATGCTGTTGATTGCGACGTCAGTGAAACTCTTTTATATAAATATGTACAGAAAGTATTAAAAAAAACGCCTAATCGTTTGCGTCAGGAAATTGCTTGTCAAAAGGCAATAAAACTGCTTTGCTCTACCTCACTTTCTGTAGAGGAGATATGTGGCAGAATTGGCTTTAGTTCTGCATCCTATTTCAGAAAAGTTCTTTTTTCAGTGGTTGGAAAAACACCGTCGGATGTACGTAAAGAAGCAAACTTAATATAAAAGCGATGGAACATAGGGTACGATTCTCTTGACACACATCCGCTTGACATCAGATCTGTTCTGCGTAACGATCAAAAAGGAGCTTTTTTACCAATATCATTATGCGAGGATCTTCGCCATACAGAAGGTAATAAGGAATTGCATGACAGAAGAAAAGAAACCATTGAACTCCTTTTTGGCACAGCAAAAGAGCATCATGGTTTCCGTTACACGCAGTTAAAAGGCAAAGCCCGGATGGATATGAAGGTCGGGCTTACTTACGCATGCCTAAATCTGAAAAAATTAGCAAAGATGCTATCCTTGAAATGTGGAAAACTCCCCTCGCCAACGTCTTTTTCGGCACTTTTGCTTGATCTTTTTAATTTTAGCCCTTCTTTGGCTTAACATAGCGACAAAAAGGAGTCTCGCTCGCTCGCAAAACTCCTTTTTGTCTTCAGTCTGAACAGAACGGCACCGTGTTTTACACGGTACCGTTCTGTTTTGTCTATGGGCTACAAAAAAGATATTTTGGGCTGTTTTTGCATATGAATTCGAACTCTCGCAAACAGCATTTTAACATGGTAATCCAATTTGCCGGCGGTAATCATCTAAACGATTTTGACACAATGTTACAATTTCTCGACTGACAGATATTTCAGAGTCACTTGCTCCCAATTCTTTTAGCAATATATTTATTACTCTGCTTAATTCATTTCGACCCTTGATAGAAGTCAACGATAGAGTTTCTTTCATTCTTATGAGACAAATCTTTTCATTGTCGCCACTCATATCTGCGGCTTCCAATTCACGGATTCTATATAATTTTCCACATTCTTTCGAATCTGCTATTAAAGAATTCTTAAGTGTGTCTTTCTCTTGATTATCTTTTTGTCCGTGTAT
>JBGVFH010000045.1:0-5013 GCA_045120955.1 Eubacteriales bacterium
TTCAGGCGCTCCTTTTCTTCCTCGGCAAAATCATCGGGTGAAAAAGCCTCGGCTTCAACAGCCTCTCCGTTATACGCGCGGTTGATCTCATCAAGAAAAACCATGATCGAGGCGCCGTCAAAAACAATATGATGTATGTCAAAGAAAAAGTATTTGCCGTTTGATGTTGTGACAATAAATAATCGACACAGACAGTCTTTGTGCAAATCAAAGGGCGCAACAAAGTCATACGGCTCAAACGCGTCCGTTGTGATATGCTCTATCTGTACTGTGTCGAAGCGGTGGTATTTATATACTTCTCCTTTTTCATCAACGTCAAATGACGTGAGTAATGCCTTGCGGTTCTGAACAACGGCTTTTACTGCCTGTTCAAATTTGTCTGTGTCTATATCGTCGGGCAGACCTATGATAAGAGGCAGATTATACGCGCAGTCTCCGCGCTGAGTCTGCTCGATATAAATTCCATACTCGGTTTTTGAAAGCGGATATTTTTTCATTGTCTATTCCTCGATGTTAAGAATCTTATTAAATCCTGTCAGATTTATGATCGTACTTACGTTTTTGGTCAGTCCCTTGAGCACAAGACCGTCCTTTGGCGCCATCGCTCTGTGAGCCGCAACTATTACTCTCATGCCAGCGGATGAAATATACTCAACTTCACTCATATCAAAAATAAGCTTATCGGCGTCATTCTCAATTTCGCGGAATTTGCTCTCAAGCTCGGGCGCCGTAAGAGTATCGATTCTGCCGCTGACAGCGATCGTGTAAATCTTGTTTTCGGATGTAACTGTTAAATTCATAATATCTCTCCTTTAAAATTCTTATATATGCAGATAGAAAAGTGTATAAAATTACATAATAATTATACATTATTATCTGTTTTGCAATAAGAAAATCAATATTTTATAAAAATGTGTCAGTATGACACAACGGATAAATCTGTGATCACGCAGGGCTGAGTGCAAAAACCGCTGTTTTTTTATAATGGTATTGCTTTTGCTCTGTATTATTACTATAATTAGAGTTTACTGAAAAACTCTTTCATGAACGCGTAGTATAATCATCGATAAACGGCAACAGCGTAAGAACAAACGCAATAATTCCTCCCTTAGTTTGCGGAAGGCGTTCATTGCGAGTATGGCGAATACAAGGTCGGTTTTGGCGCTGCCATCCAACTTGCTCATTACTCGGCTCATGCCGTATCTGGTTTTTAAGAGACCGTTCTTTCCCTCGACCCAATTCCGTTCGCAGGAATCACGGTACATTTGTTGCTTTTCAGCTTCCTTTTGCACCTCGTTTTTTCTGCCCAAAGCTTTGCCCGACAGGCGTATGCCGCGCAGCTTGCAATACAATTTATTGAATCTTGTCTGGTAGATCTGGTCAGCTAAAACCGCCTTTGGATAAACGCCGAATCTGCGCTTATATTCCCTGATGCAGGCAATCAAATCTGTTGATTCGTTGAAATTGTTCCACGAGGTCTGTTCCAAATAGACATAGCCTTCAATGACTGACAGGTGAATTTTTTGCCCGAATTCCGTGGGGTTTGGACGCTTTCCTCTGACGATCGGTCTTACATGCGGCTGCTCAAGGCTGACTATACGATCTTCGCATGATCTCTTTCCGTTCTCAAACATTTCTTTTTGCTGTGCATAAACCTTAGGGATAACTTTGAGCCGTCTTAACAGCCATGTAGGAAGGTAATCATCGGGACATTCAAACTGCGGTCTCAGCTCATTCAGTCTTTCCATTGCAAGCTCAACATAGCGCAGCTGTTCGGATATTGCTTTTCTGACCTTGTTTTTAGACCATTTCTTGTCTTTTGAAAGCTTCAAAAATGATTTGCGAGCCTTTTTCTTGCTGTACGGGAGCATATGACCCTTGTGCGGTACGAGCTCCCAATAGATGGATATGGCTTTTTCGAGATGCTCTCTCGATTTGTTGAGAAGGTCGATGTCGGTGGGGTATTTGATATTTGCCGGCGCGACTGTGGCGTCCATAATCAGATGTCCACTGTTGTTATTTGCGTCGTAATCAGATTCGTCAGGTTCCAACTCAATTGACGGAGTGCCGCTGCTGTTGTCGTTATCATCCCCGCCGTTTTCAGATTCGTTTCTGTCAACATTTCGGGAGTCTTCAGGCCATTTGCCGGTGCAGAGATACTCGTTCACATCGGCGACGAAATTGACAGGAAAACGCTTACGGAAGTGTACCATCATTGAGGAGTCAAACAGCGGCTCAGGATCGAATTCTTTTAGCCCCAGAAAATACTGCATATACGGATTCTCTGCGATCGCCTGAACAGTCCGCTCATCCGTGATGTTCTCGGCAGATCGAATGAAGCACGCGCCGAATGCGATCCGCGAGGATATCGCCGGTCTGCCGTTTTTGAGATCGATATTTTTGAGATACTCTTCTTCGATTTTGTCCCAAGGCATTTTTCGGCTGAGCTTCACCCATCTGTTTTCGGACGAGAGCCTCTCCGCGAACGGAGCGTAAAAGCCTTCCAATGTCATTTGTGAACTGTTTTCGTTGATGTACATACCTCAACACCCCTCAGATTCGCTGTTTTTTTATAAAACGCCCCGATTTTGGGGTCATCCGCTATATGAGTATTATACCATATCTTGTGGAGAAATGATAGAGGATATTTGATATATTGTTGTTTTTCGCTATCGGAGAGCTTTTTCAGCAGAGCCTATATAGAATTGTAAAAACAGATTGTAACTATTCAGAGCCACCCCACAAAGATCTGATCGGTTTGACATGACAAAGCCATCTTAACTGCATGATAGGAATCGAATCCGTTTTTGCGGGCGGTGCTGATGAGTGACATTAAGCCCATATATTCCTCTGCGCCGGTTCTGCTTCTGAAACAGCCGCAGACCTTGGTCTTGGTTTTGATGTTTCTGATGTCTCGCTCGGCTTGGTTATTGTCGAACGGAACACAGAGCTTTTCTAAAAACAGGCAGACTGCTCCCTTGTAATTTTGAAGCCTGTCGATGAGCGCGAGAATTTTACCGCGTTTCACTCTGCCGCGCTTTTTCTTGGGCTTAACAGGTTCGGGATTCTCACCATAAGCGTCTTTTATGATGGTGTTATATTCACGCTTATAATTTTGAATCGTGAACATGCTGAGCGCTTCTTTTCCCGCTGCTACCGCCTTATCTTTTGCTTTTTTCATTCGCAAAAGCAGCTTTTTGAACTTGCCTGCCCAAACTTGCTCCGGATGATTCTCTATTATCCCGTTCAGTTCTCTCAAAAGATGCGCGCAGCATACGGAATGCGTCACACCGTCAAACTTCCAATAGGAAGCCCAGCAATCGTGGACAATGATGCCGTGATAATCGGGAAGGACTCCCACGGATTTTATGCCTTCATAACCGCGCTTCTTGCTGACAGTCATATAAGTGTAGCTTCCGTTTGATACATTGTGAACCCAGTGCAGCTTGCCGTCAATGTTTGTTCCTGTTTCGTCGCAGTGAACCAACGGACTTTCAGACAGCTTCCGTCGTATTGTATCAAGCGAAGGCTTTATCTTTTCGGCACAGCGGCTGACGATATTCTTGATCGTGCCTGTGGAAAGCGGTATATTGAATACGCCGCCTAATATTTCATGTAATCTGTTAACGCTGACCGCGCCTACCGTATTAAATGCAACAACAAGTGCTTGCAGGTTCTTGCCGTATTGTACATTTGCTTTTACATCCTTAGGAAACACTCCTGTTTTGGATTCACCGCAAAGAGGACAGACTTCAACACAGAGTTTTTCATGAGCGGTGATATTGACTTCAACCACAGCGTCAATGACGTTGCGCGTTTCCTTAACGCAAGCCTTTGCCGCACACTTATCCCGATAAGGACAGGATGTACAGTCTGCGTGCATATGCTGCTTGACTTCATCAGGCTTGGAAAGAACAGCGAGATGCGTTCCTTGATGCCCTTTTTGTCCGCCGCGCTTCTTGCCGCTTTTTTCGCGCAGACTTTTGGGTACTTTCTTAAAGCCATCAGATGACGGCGGTTTGGAGCTGTTGCCGGAGTTTTTGTTAAGCTGCTCACGCAGTTCTTTTATTGTTGCGTTGAGTTCATCAATGGTTTTGCTCAATGAATCGACCTGCTCAATTAAAGTGTTGTTTTGCTCTAACAGCATTTGATTTTGCTTCATCAAAGACTCGATAAACTCTTGTGTAACCGGCATTTGCTCCACCGCCTTTCGTTACTGATATTATACCAGAATTAACGAAATTTGGCTATACTATCGCATTTTTGCAGTTGTGAATTTTGACGAACCCGATTTTTAAGAAACGTTTTTAGAGTCTCTGGAGAGCATAGCGTATGACAAATTTATACTTTTTTCATTCGTAAGCCCGCTATTCGATACTTCAAAATTTCTTTTGTGCAGGTATACAAATTTTTATCGTTCTGAATAGTTACAATAAATGTTAGTGACAGAACCAACCAAACCAAACGTTGTTCCCATTGCCCTCACAGCTTGATTAATTTCTATTCTGTCTCGCGAAACGCCGACATTCCCTATCAAACCGTTATTAAGTACGCGTAGTAAAAAAAATGGGAAAAAGTCTTTACAAAAGTTGTGAAAAGTGTTACAATTTAAGGTAATAAATTGTGTATTAAATTACACAAGCGGACAAAAATTTTTTGACCGCTATATAAAAAGGAGGACGAAATCCAATGGCAAGAAAAATGAAAACAATGGATGGTAACAGTGCTGTAGCTCATGTATCTTATGCGTTTACAGACGTTGCGGCTATCTATCCTATCACACCTTCTTCCGTTATGGCTGACCTGACCGACCAGTTCTCGGCAAATGGCCAGAAGAACCTTTTCGGAAGAGAAGTTCAGGTAACTGAAATGCAGTCTGAGGGCGGCGCTTCGGGTGCTGTTCACGGCTCACTCGCAGCGGGTGCGCTTACTACTACTTACACCGCTTCACAGGGCTTGCTCCTGATGATTCCTAATATGTACAAGATGGCAGGCGAGCTGCTCCCGAGCGTT
>JBGVFH010000046.1:0-1955 GCA_045120955.1 Eubacteriales bacterium
TTTATATCAGATCTTTTTTATAAATCATCAAGCCTTGCCTGCTAAAAGATCGGCAAGTGTTACGCTGTCAAGATAATCTCCGATCATATCGTGGAGCTTTGTCCACATGGGGAGTGTGCGGCACTCGCCGCGCTTTGGACAGGGCTCTGCTCCGCATTCAAGGCAGGAGACGGGGGCAAGATCACCCTCGGTCAAGCAGAGAATTTCACCAACCTTGTATTCATCGGGTTTGCGCGTCAAACGATAACCGCCGCCCTTTCCCTGAACGCCCTCGACGATGTTATTTTGTGTCAATACAGGCAGGATGCGCTCCAGATATTTGAGCGAGATCCCTTGTCTTTCGGCTATTTTCTTCATAGCGATATAGTCGCCGTTTCCGTTCTCGGCAAGGTCAAGCATCACGCGCAGGGCGTATCTTCCTCTTGTTGATATGATCATATAGTTTCTCCTTGTAAAATAATTAACTCAATATATCCGACAGATTCCGCTGAATTGCCGCCGCTACGTCGGGCTTGTTCATCGAATAAACGTGTACGTTCGTAATACCGTTGGCAAATAGGTCGATGATCTGATCGGTGGCGTAGGCAATTCCTGCCTGCTTCATTGCGGCAGGAGAGGCCCCAAACTTGTCCACCAAGGAATTGTTATCAAAAACATCTGTGTGGTAAGAAATTCACACCCTGCATCAACCTTTTCCTTGAGGTACTTGATATCCCCGCTTTGATTGGTGCTTTCGGGATGTATCTCGGGATAGCAAGCTCCACCGATGCAGAGATCTGTGCCTGATTCCTTCAACTCTCTGATAAGCTCGATAGCGTGCTGATAGTCCCATCGGCTGCGGTCTGCGTTTTCAAGCCCTGCGGGGATATCCCCTCGCAGAGCCATCACGTTTTGAATCCCCGCCGCCTTGATGTCTGCAATGCGAGCGTGAACGGTCTCCTTTTTGGAAGAGACACAAGTCAGATGTGCCAAGGTCGGCACACCGTATTGCTCCTTGCTATTCTTTGCGATATCAAGAGTGTACCTGCTTGTACCGCCACCTGCACCGTAGGTCACGCTCATAAAGGCGGGGGGCAATTTGGCAATTTCCTCTGTGGCGTGCTTCACGCTTTCAAACGTTGTGTCTGTCTTGGGAGGAAACACCTCAAAGGACAAGGACAACGTATCCTTTTTCAGTAAATCGATGATTTTCATAATGAGCCTTCTGTTTATATTTTAATTATACCACAAGTCGGTAGGTAATTCAAGTACCGAATTTAGAAATCGTTCCGCCTCCGAGAACAATATCGCCGTTATACAGCACCGCCGCTTGTCCGGGTGTAACGGCACGCTGCGGAACATCAAAAATTACCTTTACACTGTTATTGTCAATGGGTATTACCGTTGCCGCTTGCTCTTTTTGACGATAACGAACTTTCACTTTACAACGCATTTCATTTTGCGGCGGTTCTTCTGATATCCAATGAAAGTCACAAGCTGTGAGTTCTTTACTATACAAATTTTGTGCTTCACAAAGGGTTACAGTGTTTTCACTCGCATTTATCTCTTTAACATACAAGGATTTTACAGATGGTATTCCGAGCCCCTTGTGCTGTCCTACCGTATAACGAATGATTCCTTGATGCTCTCCTAAAACAGTACCATCCTCAGAAACAAAATATCCTGCAGGATAGTTTTTTCCCGTAAAATGTTCCAAGAATTCTGCGTACTTTCCGTTCGGAACAAAACAAATATCCTGACTGTCAGGCTTATCCGCATTGATAAATCCGTTTTTTTCAGCGATTTCTCGAACCTCGGGCTTTCTCATACTACCCAGCGGAAAGAGCGTGTGTGCAAGCTGCTCCTGAGTTAAGGAATACAACACATAACTTTGGTCTTTTGTTTCATCGAGAGCTTTCCTTAGCACATACTGGCCATTATATTCTTCGATCCTCGCATAGTGTCCGGTCGCGATA
>JBGVFH010000047.1:0-31202 GCA_045120955.1 Eubacteriales bacterium
GGTATATGATAAAATCAAAATGACGGCGGGCAGTGCCCGCATCCATCCTCCGCCTATTGTATCTTTGATTTTTCTTTAAATCAAATAAGCGGCGGGGCGGAGTTATGAAGGTATCTCGGGCGAAAAAAACAGAGAACGCCCCCGCCCGCGTCATACTGAGCGAGCGGATGCGAGTCGAACTCCGAGCGAAGCGCAGGAGCGGCACAACGGAGGTTGTGACGGTATCTCGGGCGAAAAGAAAGCGGCGGCGGGTGAGTACGGTGCATTTCCGCACGAGATTCCACTCGGCTGTGCCTCGTGCTTTTGTGGCAAAGCCCCAAAAGTTCGACTGCGCTCAGAATGACCCCTTCGGGGTCCGTGCGGACGTAGTCAAGACTCAGACCGCAGCAACACCCCGCCCCGTTTTTGAAACACCCCTACCCCCGCCCGCGTCATACTGAGGGAGCGGATGCGAGTCGAACTCCAAGCGAAGCGCAGGAGCGGCGGGGTGGAAGTTGTGACGGTATCTCGGGCGAGAAGAGAGCGGCGGCGGGTGAGTGTGTACATTTCCGCACGAGATTCCACTCGGCTGTGCCTCGTGCTTTTGTGGCAAAGCCCCAAAAGTTCGACTGCGCTCAGAATGACCCCTTCGGGGTCCGTGCGGTTGCAGCTAAGGCACAGAACGTAGCAACATCTGCCTATTTGTTCTTTCTTCGCTGTTTAAATGCCCGCAGCAAAGTGACCGTCCCCGAGATTATCAGCATCACACCGAACAGCGACGAAAGTATTGTCGGGTCTGTTCGGGCGGCGAGGGAACTGCCGAAAAACGACCCTGCCACACCTCCGAGTATAATGGTAAACAATGTTTTTATATCGACCTTTCTGTGCGTGTAGTGCCAAAGAAGAGACGCACCGGCAGAAAAAACGAAAAACACAAGATTTATAGATTGCGCCTCGAGCTGAGGGACGGAGAGGAAAAGCGTCAGATAAATTATAAGCAGTCCCCCGCTTCCGACACCAAGCCCTGCCAGCACCCCAATCAAAAAGGTTATTATCATCTCAACAGCCTGCACCTTATATCACCTCACAGCATTGATATTCCCGAATATATTATCACGGCGGCAAAAATGACCTTGAGCAGCGTTATGTTAATTCTGCTGAGCAGAGCCGCTCCTACAAGCCCGCCCGTCACCGCTCCGAGGATGTACGGGGAGGCGGCTGTTATGTCCGCCGATCCGTTGAGAGCATAGAACAGCACCGAGCTGAGCGTAATAAAAAATACCGCTCCGAGCGACAGCGCAAAGACATCCTTTTGCTTTTCGCTGTCCTTTGCATCAAAAAGAAAGCTCAGAAAAAAGATGAATATTATGCCGCTGCCCGCTCCGAGCAGTCCGTTTACAAATCCGCCTGCGACACCGCACAGCAGAACAGCCAAAAATCTGTGAGAACGGCACAGCTGTGCCGCTTTTTCCTTTATTTCGCTCATTGGCAAACTCCGTTACATTATCTTTGTAACTTAATTTGCCTCGATATTTGTTTTATATACCCGATTCTTTGATATTTCCCGCCTCATATTCGTGAAGAAGCGAAGTGAGGTCTTTTATTTTCTCGCAGATATCTTTGCCCGTGTCGGTGTCCTTTACTCTTATCTTGTCTGCCGCATGCTCAAAGATGACCGTGTCCGAGATGATGTCGGCATTGTTCTTTATAGCGCTCTCGACCCCACGAAAAGGCTCATGCGCCGAGATGCGTATTCCCTCTGCATTGTAGATGAGCGTGTAGCCCGCAATGCCCGTGGCTCCCTGATACGCTCGGCAAAAGCCGCCGTCGATAACGATGACCCGTCCGTTTGCCTTGACGGGCTCCTCGCCGTGTATGGAGCGCACGGGGATGTGTCCGTTTATGATATGCGAGCCCTCTCCTCCGAGAGAGAACTCACGCAGGATCTTATCAGCTGTCCCGATGTCGTTCCAGCAGCGGTAATATGCGTTTTTCGGCTCCTCCCACGTTGACTTATCTGCTACGAACAGCCGCTCAAAGGTGGCAATTTTTTTGCGTGCGCACAGCGGCGAGTCCTTGCCGCACCACAAAAACCACAAAAAGTCCTTGCCGTGCTGTCTTGCCTCCGTGCCCTCTTTTGAAAAATAGCCCTGCCTTGCCGTGCGGTCGCACCAATCCATGAAGGCTCTGCCGCTCCTTCCCTGTGCACACGGAAAGCTGAGAAATTCTCCGTCATCGTCAAGCGGTATACATCCGTGGAAAAGCAAATTTCGGTTAAATACCGTGTACATCTCACCCTTCTCAAAGAGAAAGCGTGCGTGTCTTTGCAGTTTTTCGCTTCGCATAAAGGCGTTTTTGAGGTATTTCATGACCTCTGCCTCCATGTCGGTGAGCTTGTATGGGTCGGACTCGTCCACAGTCGGAAAATCCGAGTCACGCAGAGCATATTCCTTTCCGTCGATGCGTACCGTTGCGTGCGTGCGGTCGATCTTGTCGAGCAGCAGGCGGTCATTCATGTTAAAGTCGGGGTTGCGCAGTATCGTCTGCCCCTCAAGCTTGAACTGTATGACGCTTATCGCCTTGTGCATACGGGCGATGAGGATGTCGTCGTCAGAGCTGAGAAAGTCACCGCCCGAGCTTCCCTTGGGCATATAGTTTGACACGTCCGACTGTGAGTAGACATCGCTTGCGAACAGCGAAAGAGGCCGCAGAGAAATGCCGTAGCCTATCTCGACCACATCGAGGTTTTTATATGTTATCGAGTTGTTGAGCACGGTGGCAATACACGTCCTTGAGCCTGCCGCCGCTCCCATCCACAAAACGTCATGATTTCCCCATTGAATGTCAAGCGAGCTTTCCTTCATCAGCTGCTCAACGATGATGTCCGCTCTCGCCCCTCTGTCAAAGATGTCACCGACGATGTGCAAATGGTCGATAACGAGGCTCTTGATCGCCGAGCACACGGCAATGATAAACTGCTGAGCCGAGCCTATTTCAATGATGGTTTTTATGATATTGTCGTAATATTGCTCCTTGTTGAGCACGTCATAGTCGTTGTTGAGCAGCTCGTCGATGATGTAGTCATACCCGTGCGCCGTTTTTGCGAGATGCTTTCTTACCTTTGAGCGGGTGTATTTACTGCTGACAAGACGGCAGATGTCGAGCAAACGCACAAGCGTTATCTTGTACCACTCGTTGGGGTCGCTTATCGTAGGGATCAGCTCATCGAGCTTTTCCTCGGGATAGTATATGAGCGTTGCCAGCTCCGCTCTCTCTCTTGCCGTTACCGTTTTTTCAAAGAGCAGGTCCACCTTACGTCTGATGACACCCGAGGCGTTTCGTCTGATATGTAAAAAAGCCTCATGCTCGCCGTGTATATCACTCATAAAATGCACTGTGCCCTTCGGCAGATTGAGGATGGCGCTGAGGTTGATTATCTCGCCGCATACCGCATCTCTGTTAGGATAAGATTTGGCAAGCTCGTATAAATATTTGTTTTCGGTCACAGACCCTGTTTTCATAAATATCCCCCTGTTAAAAATTCTCTCTGATAAGTTTATTGTAACATATCAAAATGTAAAAGTCCATGCCGACGGCAAAATCCTTTGCGCCGATGGTAAATATTAAAAATTTTTTTATCATCTTCGGCTTTTTCTCGTATACCTCTTGCAGGTAAAAGGCAAATAAAACATTCATAAAAAAATCATTGTAATTTTTTGAGTAATATGATATTATAACTATGTATCGGTATTTTCTGCCGAGAAGATACAATTAACAAAAATCACAACCTTTACCGAAAGGACAGATAAATTGGCAACTCAAAAAAAATCAACTCGATCTGCTGCAAAAAGCAGCGGCAAAAGTACAGACACTAAGGCACGGGGAAAAAGCACCGCCCCGACAAATAAAAAACAGCCGCCTAAGAGTATGGCGGCACCCGTTGAAAGGAAAAAACGCAATCCCGACAGTATGCTGCACCAGCTCATACCGTGCGTATTTGTGGTGCTTGCGGTAGTATTTTGCGTTTTTCTTTCCGTTTCATCAAATGAGGCGGCGGGAGCGGTCGGGGGCTTTTTGCGTAAGTGCGCATACGGGCTTTTCGGCTGGGGCGCATGGCTCATTCCCGCATTTTTTGTAATATATGCGCTTATGTGGAAGAAGGCAGTGAGTGAGGACAACCTCCGCTCAATGTTTGGTTTTTCGTTTTCTTCCATTATTATAATATCCGCACTTCTGCACGCAATAGTGACAAAGGATACAGCTATTATATTCAATCCCGTTACCTTGTTTTGCGGGGTTGACGGGAAGGTCACGGTCGGCGGCGCTGTGGGTGGATTTATAGCAAATGTGCTCATGCAGTCGATACAGAAGACAGCAACGTATATACTGCTGGTGTTTGCGGCGCTGATACTGCTTATGTTTACGCTCGGACTCACTCCTCGCACGATAATGCTATATATCAGATACAGACACGCAATATCAAGAGAAAGAGCCGAGCAGAGAGCGCAGGAGCGTGAGCTTGAATACCAGAGGCGTGAGGCTGAGTATGAGGGCTACAGCAAATACGGCTTAAAGCAGGACAAGCAGGACAAGCAAGAGGAGCTGACAGAGCACAGCCGCCCTGAGAAAAAAGCGAAAAAGCCCAAAAAAGCAAGAGGAACACTGCTGCCCGAGGAGGAGATGCCCGACGGCATAGACAGCTATGCAGCACAGGAGAGCGAGTTGCCTGAGAGCGGTGCTGACGGTGATATCGACGTAAATATGTTTGATGCAAATTCCGCCGCACCCTTTGCTGAGACGCAGAGCGTTGCCGCAGATGAGGTTCAGGCACACAGCACGCTTGACCCGATACTTGAGGATGTATCCGACCATGACCCGATAGACGATATAGATCTGCGCCGTATACTTATTCCGCCCGAGCAGGCTGATGTACTGCCCGAGCTTACGGTAGATGACGAAAATGACAGCGGGGTAATTTGCAGAATGCCCGTCACATCAGAGCTTGATGCTTACGGCGACGGCGATGAGGCTCGGAGCGTTTCACTTGATGACGGCGAGCTGCCGGAGGCGCTTGAGGCGAGCACGGAGGAGCTGTCTTCCCCGATCGAAATGACAGAGCCCGAGCTTGAGAGCGAGCCTGTGGTGTGCAAAAAGATATACCGTTTCCCGCCGCTTTCTCTTCTTGCAAAGTCGGCACCGCAAAACGATGCGGGCGCACAGGAGGAGCTGTCGCAAAACGCAAAGAAGCTCGTTGACACTCTTTTGTCCTTTAAGGTAAAGACAAAGATACTGAGCGTATCGAGAGGCCCTACGATAACGAGATATGAGCTGTCCCCCGAGGCGGGTACACGTGTCCGCTCTATTGCAAACCTTGTTGATGATATAGCGCTCAATCTTGCCACGAGCGGCGTCAGAATAGAAGCACCCATCCCCGGCAAAAGCGCTGTCGGAATAGAGGTGCCGAACAAGACCGTATCGACGGTACGCCTGCGTGAGCTGATAGATGCGCCCGCATTTAAAAATGCGGAGAGCAAGATCAACGTCGCACTCGGCGTGGACGTAGCGGGAACGCCCGTTTACTGTAATCTTGCGAAAATGCCGCATATGCTTATTGCCGGAGCAACCGGTATGGGTAAGTCGGTATGTATAAACTCGATAATATCAAGTATTCTCTACAAGGCATCCCCCGATGAGGTAAAGCTTATCCTCGTTGACCCGAAAAAGGTTGAATTTAACATCTACAACGGACTGCCGCATCTGCTCGTGCCTGTTGTGAGCGACCCGCAAAAAGCGGCAGGCTCGCTTAACTGGGCGGTAGGAGAGATGGAGAGACGCTTCTCACTCATTGACGAGGTAGGCACCAGAGACATCGGCGGCTACAACGAAATAGCAAAGGGCGACCCCGACCGTGAGCCGATGCCGTATGTCGTTATTATCATCGACGAGCTGGCGGATCTTATGATGACGGCGCCTGATGCAGTTGAGACTTCTATCTGCCGTCTTGCGCAAAAGGCGAGAGCCGCAGGTATGCATCTTGTTATCGGTACACAGCGACCCTCGGTTGACGTCATTACGGGTCTTATAAAGGCAAACATCCCCTCCCGTATTGCGTTTACGGTTGCGTCTCAGGTAGACTCAAAGACCATTATAGACATCGGAGGAGCGGAAAAGCTCATCGGACGAGGAGATATGCTGTACGCTCCTGTCGGCTTTATGAAGCCGCTGCGTGTGCAGGGAGCATTCGTCTCGGATGAGGAGGTCAGAGCCGTGACGGAGTTTATCCGTTCGGACAGCGGCTCGACCGAATACGACTCGGATATCATCTACAGCATCGAGCGTGAGGCTGAGCGCTGTACACAAAAGGGCAAGGGCGGCTCGGCTGACTTTGGCTCTGAGGATGATGACGAGCTGCGTGAAAATGTTGACCCGAAATTCAGAGAAGCGCTCGAGATCGCCGTCAACAGCGGTAAGATATCGACCTCACTTTTGCAAAGGCATCTTTCCATAGGCTACGGCAGAGCGGCAAAGATAATTGACCGTATGCAGGCGCTCGGCTACGTCAGCCCCCCCGACGGAACAAAGCCCCGTGACGTTCTTATAACAAAGCAGATGTATATGGAGATGGTCGTCAATAACGAGAATATATGAGCAACCAATGAATTGCGGCTGCGGTGCAAGAATTGCGACTGCGGTGCCGGCTATCGGTTTATAACAACATCAAAGAGCGGATAAGATATGAAACTTGATAACAAAACCGTTAACAGCTGTCCGCACGCAAAAAAGTGCAGCGGCTGTCAACTGCAAAACCTGTCATACGCACAACAGCTCAGACTCAAGCAGGCAAAGCTGGTCGGGCTTTTAGGGCGGTTTTGCCATGTAAACGAAATAATAAAAATGAAGGAGCCGCTTCACTACAGAGGCAAGGTGCAGGCGGCATTCGGCGCAAAAAACGGAAGAGTCATCTCGGGTGTATACCAGTCGGCATCTCAGAGGATAGTCGAGGTCGATTCGTGTATGCTTGACGATCAAACGGCGGATGCGATAGCCGTGACCGTGCGAAAGCTCTGCCCGAATTTTAAGATACGCCCGTACGACCTTCGCACGGGCAGAGGGTATCTGCGTCATGTGCTGATACGCAGAGGATTTTTCAGCGGCGAGGTCATGGTCGTGCTTGTTACGGCAGAAGGGGAATTTCCCCGCTCCCGCCCGTTTGTAAATGAGCTTGTGCGACGACACCCTGAGATCACGACCGTGGTGCACAACATAAACGATACAGACACGGCGCTTATGCTCGGCGCACACAGCGAGGTACTCTACGGTGACGGATATATCACGGACAAGCTGTGCGGACTTCGGTTCCGCATAAGTCCGAAGTCCTTTTATCAGGTAAACCCCGTACAAGCTCAGCTCTTGTATGAAAAAGCAAAGGAGTATGCCGCACTCACGGGAAAAGAGAGACTGATAGATGCGTACTGCGGAACGGGAACGATCGGTCTTATAATGAGCGACGCTGCAAAAGAGGTCATCGGTGTCGAGGCAAACCGAGACGCAGTTGAGGATGCGAAGGCGAACGCAGAATATAACGGCATCAAAAATGCCCGTTTTATTGCCGCTGATGCAGGGGAGCTTATGAGTGAGATAGCACAGTCGGGAGAGCACGTCGACGTTGTTGTTACCGATCCTCCCCGTGCGGGCTGCAGCCGCCGCTTCTTGCAAAGTCTCATCACCCTTGCCCCCGACCGCATGGTTTATGTCTCCTGCAACCCCGAAACGCTCGCCCGTGACCTTTACACTCTTCGCCGTGGCGGCTATAGGATAAAAAAGATACAGCCGGTGGATATGTTTCCGTATACGAACCATGTGGAGACGGTATGCCTTCTGGAGCAAAAAGAGCGGTAAATCAAGGGAAATTTGGGATTTTAAGGATAGGAGCTTTGTAATGACAAAAAAATTGAAATTTATCGGAAAAGCGGTGCTTTTTCTGCTCGCAGGAGCGGCGGCACTCGTACTTTTGGTGATAGTAGGGCTAAACATTGCAAAATATGCGATATACTCGGACTACTATTCTATAAAAACAAATATCTGCAAAAATCCGGGGCTTGGTGACGGGTTCGTTTGTCAGGGTATTGCCGCAGACGAGGCAGACGGTGTTATTCTGGTATCCGGCTACATGAAGGACGGCAGCGCATCGAGAATTTACGTCACGAACACGGATGATGAGTCGTATTACGTACAGCTCGAAAAAGGCGGACAAAGCTACACAGGCCATGCGGGTGGTATTGCGGTAACGGCGGGCAACGCTTACGTTGCGAGTGCAAACAAGGTATACACCCTGCCTCTCGCTGACATTCTCTCGGCAAATGAGGGGGACTTTATCGACATGGGAGAGGGAACGGGTGTAAATAACAGCGCCTCGTTTATCTACACGGATGACACGCATCTGTATGTCGGAGAGTTCCACGACGGAGGAAAATATACTATAGAAGGGCATGAGAACAAAACGGCGGAAGGCACTCACTACGCCATCTGCTCAAAATACGATATAAATGACCTCACCGCCCCCGTTGCGGTATATTCTATCCGCAACAAGGTGCAGGGCATAGCCTTCTCAGCAGACGGCACCGTTGTTATGTCTACATCCTACGGTCTTTCCGATTCGTATTATTATGTATATAACGTAAATGACGCAACAGACGCAGAAAAGACCCTTGACGGAGCGCCCGTGTATTACCTTGACAGCCTTATACGGAAGGTAAAGGCGCCTGCGATGGCAGAGGGTGTGGATATATACAACGGAGGCTATATCACTCTTACAGAGTCAGCCTCGGATAAATACATATTCGGAAAGCTGTTCGGAGCTACAAAGATAGTGTCGCTTGACCTGTCGGGTGCAAATGACTGACGGCATATATATTTGTGCGAAGATCGAAGCGTATGAAAGCATACGTTTATAACGAGGAGAGAAAGCTATGGCTAAAGCAAAAAAACAAAAAAGCGGTCCTGCGATATTTATGTACAGCGTCATAGCCTTGATGCTGACGGTGGCGGCGGTGTGTTTTGCCTTGTACTACACGGGCAGACTTTCGCACGGAGCCGTGCTGTGGACGGGGGTTTGCGCTTTTACGATAGTGTATCATTTCTGGCTGAGAATAATCATGGGAAACGTGACCAAGCTTTTCGGTATCCGATACACTCAGGCATGGTTTAAACAGCGCCGCTTTGAGCCGAAGCTCTATAAAATACTGCGTGTTCGCTCATGGCGTGACAAGGTGCTTACCTACGATCCCGAGGCATTTGACGTAAAGGCACACACGCTCGAAGAGATAGCCAACACCATGTCAAAGGCATAGACAGACCATTGGATAAACGAAATTATCTCGCTTACGACGGTATTTTTCGGTCTTATCTGGGGGCGTACCTGGATATTTGCCGTAACAGCCGTTGCCGCCATGCTTTTTGATGCGCAGTTTATTCTTGTGCAAAGATACAACCGCCCTGCGGTACTGCGCCTTATGCAAAGACGAAAAAACAAGGCGGCGGCGTGACACAAAGTAAAAGCATGGCTGACTTTTTTGAAAATAATCGTAAAAACGGGGAAAGATCATGACGCAGACAATGACCGAACAAAAAACACAGCGAAGCTCAAACAGAATAGCTGAGATAGATATCCTGCGGGGTATTGCGGTCTTTCTGATGATCTTTGACCATATGATGTTTGACATTTTCGGGCTTATGCCGTCGGTTTTTGCTGATTTTCCGAGGGCAGGCTTTTCAGCGGCTCTTTGCAGAGCGGCGCAGAGCTATTGGTCGTGGGATGTGAGGATAGTTTTGCGGTATGCGGTGGTATTCGTCTTTTTGTCTGTCACGGGGATATGCTGCTCCTTTTCAAGGAGCAACCTCAAAAGAGGGTGCAGACTAATGCTGGTGGCTCTGGCTCTTACGGCGGTAACGCTGGGTGTCGGCATACTTGTGGATGACATAGATATGATGGTCGCCTTCGGGGTGCTTCATTGCATTGCACTCACGCTGATAATAATAGGCTTACTCGAAAAGCTCGGCACGGGCAAGTGGGTATATCTCGCCCTCGGTGTGCTGATGCTGATCATCGGCATCATGCTTGAGTCGGAGAGTAGGTTTGTATCCTTTGAGCGGGGAGAGATACCGATGACGGTGCTCAGAGCTGTTTTGGGCTTTGTCTCTTGCGGAAGCGACAGCTTTCCTTTGCCGCTTAACGGAGGGCAGATATTCATCGGTGTGTTTTTGGGAAAGCATCTTTATTCACAGCGGCGCTCACTTATAAAAAACGCAAAATATCCGGAGAATGCTCTGACCCTCGTAGGAAGACACAGTCTTGCCGTATACTGTGCGCATCAGATGATCATTCCGCTGATATTCGGCGTGATCTTGCTGCTTTGCGGTTTTAGTATATCTATATGAAAAGGGGCGTCTTATGCCGACATTATATCAAAGTCTGCTCAAATACAATAACAGCGATGTAAAAGCACTTTACTTTGAGGGTAACAGCTATACATTTAAGCAGCTTCTTGTCCGTGTGCGGCAGGCTGCCGCATATCTGAAGGATAAGGGAATACACAAGGGAGACGTGGTTACGACAGTCCTGCCCAATCTTCCGATAACCGTGTATCTTTTCTATGCGCTCGATGCGATAGGTGCGGTGCAGAACATCGTTCACCCTCTCACGCCCGCAGAGAAGATACTTGAGACGATGACAGAGACGGGCAGCCGCCATGCAATTCTGCTCGAGACCTTGTACGGCGAGAACAGACAGCTTTTTGAGGGCTCTGAGCATACCTTCTTTTTCGTAAATCCGATGTACGACAAGTCCCCTCTGCACAGAAGATTGTTCTATCTCAAGTATAAGCGAGCAAAGGAAAGCGAGCGGATATTCAAGGCGGACAAATTCAGAGCATATCCCGAGGAGCATTGCATCGAGCACAGGGACGAGAGAGAAAACTCCGTGTATCTGCACTCGGGCGGAACGACGGGAGTGCCGAAGGTCATTGCGCTCTCGGATGCTTCACTCAACAATCTCGCCGCTAAGGTAGACGGCATAATAGAAGGAGATGTCAAGGGAAGATCTATGCTTGCGGTGCTTCCGTCGTTTCACGGCTTTGGACTTGGGATGGGGATACACGCACCGCTGTACAATCACGCCGCAAGTGCGCTGATGATGAAATTCGACTGCAAAAAGGTCGTCAGATGGATAAACCAAAACAAGGTCAACATGATCATCGGAGTGCCTCTTCTTTATCAAAAGCTGTTAAAGGACGGCGGATTTTTAGACGCTCGGCTTGAAAATCTCGACTATTGCTTTATCGGCGGAGACAATGTGCCGCCGAGCCTTATCTCGGAGTTCAACGACGTTATGCGCTCACACCGAAGCGGCGCAATGCTGCTCGAGGGCTACGGCCTTACGGAGACTGTGACGGTGTGCTGTGTAAATACAAAGGCAGCATTTAAAGACGGAAGCGTAGGACGGCCGCTGAGAGGGATAGATATAACCGTCAGAGACTCACAACTGCGGTCACTGCCCGCAGCTGTGACAGGCGAGGTGTATGTCAAGGGAGATACTCTGATGAACGAATATCTCAGCGACCCGCAGGCAACGGGCATGACGCTTGTTGATATAGACGGGGAGAGCTGTGTAAGGACGGGAGATCTCGGATATCTCGACGGGGACGGATTTCTGTTTTTGAAGGGCAGGATGAAGCGCGTATTTAAAATAAGCGGAATAAACGTATATCCGTCGGAGGTAGAGAAGATAGCCACAGACAACGAGGATATAATTGATGCGGCAATGGAATTTTTCGAGGAGCCGAAGCCCCATACCGTGCTGTTCGTTATAAAAAGCAAAAATACGACAAAGACAGATGCACAGATAACCGAGGAGGTAACGGCACAGCTTACGCAAAGGCTGCTGAAATACAGCCTCCCGTCAAAGCTCGTATTTATGGAGACATTTCCAAAGACCAACGTAGGTAAAACAGACCACAAGGCATTCAGAGAATGACCGATGCTGTGAGTGACCGTGTGCGGCACGGCACAGGTATCACGGGCGGCATTTATGAAATAAAACAAAAAACAAACTCATGCGGAGGAAACAAAAATGATATATATAGTTTTGGCAGACGGCTTTGAGGAGGTCGAGGCGCTGACCCCGTACAATCTTATGCGCAGAGCAGGTCTGAATGTAAAGCTCGTTGCGCTTGATAGCATGAAGCCGAGGGGATGCACGCTTGCGCTTGGCGTTGAGTGCGACATCACCATGCAGCAGGCGTTAGAGTCAGAGGATAAGATTGAGCTTCTCATGTTTCCGGGCGGAATGCCGGGGGCTGCAAACTGTGACAGCCATCCGCTCACGGACGCACTTATAAACAAGGCGATAGCAGACGGTGCGTACCTCGCCGCTATCTGCGCCGCACCGATGATATTCGGAAAGAGAGGACTGCTCTCGGGCAAACGTGCGACAGCCTTTCCGAGCTTCAGAGAATATCTTGAGGGTGCTGTTGTCTGTGATAAGGAAAAGGTATGCACAGACGGAAGGTTTATCACGGCGGCAGGCATGGGCGCTGCATTTGAGTTCGGCATTGAGATACTCCGTGCTCTCTGCTCAGAGCAGGTCGCCATGAGCATAAAGGAAAGAGTTCAGGGCTGAGCGATGCCGTATTATTTTACGTTCAGCAAATAAAAACGGCGAAAGGAGGCAAAACTTCATATGGATAATTATAGTATGCCGCCTCGGGGCGAGCCCGAGCAGAGCACACCGAGAGTGAGGCACACGTTTACAGCTCCTCTGTTGTGTGCGGCGGTGTTCTTGCTGCTTTTGCTTACACAGACGGTAGATCTTAGTAAAGCCGCAACCTCCCCGACAGAGGTATATCTGTCGCTTGTAGCCATTCAGCTTTTTGTGTTTATGCTTCCGTCGGTATTTTATATAAGATACCGAGGCCTCGATATGCGCTCCGAGCTGAGAATGCGGCTCTTTGCTCCCGACAAGATAATGTTTGTCGTGTTGTGCTCGCTTGTATTGATAGTATCGAGTATTCTTGTCAGCGCCGTCAGCGGAGCTGTCGGAGAGTCTGTATACAGCTAT
Organism: Eubacteriales bacterium; assembly: GCA_045120955.1. Taxonomy (GTDB): domain Bacteria; phylum Bacillota; class Clostridia; order Oscillospirales; family CAG-272; genus JAZMZS01. The sequence goes on from JBGVFH010000047.1 coordinate 13,094, forward strand.
GAGTACATATCCGGAAGCTACACCGTAGAGAACGGTGCGGGGATATACTATGCGATATGCTTTGCTCTGCTGCCTGCGATATGCGAGGAATTTCTGTTTCGGGGTATCGTGATGAGCGAATATCAGCGTACTTCCATCCCTGCGGCTGTGGTCATAAACTCGCTGTTTTTTGCGATGCTCCATTTTGATCTTACAAAATTGCCGTTTTTCTTCATCTCGGGGCTGGTGCTTTCTATGTGCGCATATGCGGCAAACTCTGTCATAGCATCTGCGTGCGTGCATCTTGCCTACAATCTCTTTGCGTTATTCGGCGGACCGCTTGTAAACAATGTGATAAGCTCGCTTGGGGAGCTTACTCTGATAATAATTTCACTTACCGTATTTTTGCTGCTCTTGCTCACACTTACCTTCGGAGAGTGTCAGCGAATATACGCTTCTTACTCAAAAAAGAACAAAGACAGCTCTTATGCAGTTAAACATAAAAAGGGCACGGGCGCACTTAGATTTTTCATGTCACTTCTATCCCCGATGTCTTTAGTGTGCATAGTAATGTATATAACAGTAGCATTGCTGCAAAAATAAGCGCCGAAAATTTATGGCAGAAAGGACTTGCAAATGAAAAAAGATAAGGATAAGCGCACCCAAAACACCCCCGCCGCCGATGACGGCAAAACACGGGAAAGTGCGCTTGTTGCGGCTGTGCATGACAGCGAAGAGGAATTTACCGTTAAGAGCGAAAAGAAAAGCGAAAAGGTACAGCGCACGGGAACAACACCGACCCTCATTTCAGGAGTGCTCAAATCGGTCATTTATATCACCTGTGTCATTGTCGTGTCCGTATTTGCGGCGATCGGAATCATTGTCATAGGCAACGACGTTTTCGCACTTGTAAAGGATGATGCCGTGGTGGAGGTCACTATCCCCGAAAACGCCACTATTGATCAGGTCTCGGACATACTGTATGAGGCAGGCGTCATCAACTATCCGACGGTGTTCAAGATATATGCGTCGCTCAAGCACGTTGATCCCTCTGAATTTGTCAGCGGAACATATGAGGTATCCCCGATGATGAACTATGACAGACTGTGCGTTGCTTTTGTCGAGGTATACACAAGAGAGATAGTCCGTCTGACCATTCCCGAGGGCTCGACCGTGCAGGATATCATAAATATCTTTACCGAGGCGGGCATAGGAACAAAGGAAGGCTTTGTTGATGCGATAAACAACTTCGACTATTCGCCGTATTTTGACTTTATCGCTGATATAAACGCAGCCACCACCGCCGACCGTGTGTACAAGCTGGAGGGATATCTTTATCCCGACACATACGATTTTTACTCGGATGCAAAGGAGTCGCAGATAATATACAAGCTGCTTGAAAACTTCGACGCAAAGTTCAGCGGTGAGATGCTGGCTGATGCACAAGAGGCGGGCTACAGCATGGATGAAATAATCATCCTTGCGTCGCTTGTGCAAAAGGAGGCGTACTACTACGAGGATTACGACGCTATTGCTTCTGTTTTCATCAACCGTCTGAAAAACCCCTCCGTGTATCCGAAGCTTGAGAGCGATGCTACGGTATCCTATGCTATCGAGCTTGTGCAAGGCAAGCGTCCCGACAAGATAGGCGATGCGGAGCTGCAGTTTAACAGTCCGTACAATACCCGTGTCTACAACGGACTGCCGCCCGGAGCTATATGCAATCCCGGATACGAGGCTATAATGTGCGCTATCTATCCGGCAAATACCGACTATTATTACTTTGTTGCGGATAATGACGGCTATAACATCTTTTCAAAGACCTATGCAGAGCATCAAAAGGCAGTCCAAGCGGTAATCAACGCAAGAGACGACCAAGAATAAACTTACAAGAGGGTACTTTTAAATGATAATCGAACAAAACGAAACCACAATAGCATATCGCTGTCCGCATTGCGGCTGCGGAATAATGAGCCTTGTCGGGGTGTTCAGACTTAATGCCGACAGGCTCGTGCTCAAATGCCAATGCGGCAAGAGTGAGATGTCTGTTACAAAGTCAGCCGACGGCAAGGTGCGTATAGAGGTTCCTTGTCTTATATGCAGAGCACCGCACAACTACACGGTAAACGAGTCGCTTTTCTTTTCGCAAAAGCTGTTTTTGCTTCCGTGCCATGTTTGCGGACTTGATGTGTGCTTTATAGGCGGACAGAGCGAGGTCTCTGCGGCTCTTGAGCAAAGCGGCGAGGAGCTGAAGAAAATGCTCGAGGAAGCGGGGCTGAGCGAGCTTGATGCTTTCCACAGAGAGGAAGAAAATGAGCTGCCGGACGCTCATATATACGATATCGTCAATTTTGTGGTGCGTGAGCTTGAGTATGACGGTAAGATACATTGCGAGTGCGGCAGCGGTCCATATGCCGTGTTCTTTTCAGAGGACGGCAAAAAGATAGTCGTTGCCTGTGAGGGCTGCGGTGCCGAGAAGGAGCTGCCTGCTGACAGCGTTGCCGCCGCTAACGAATTTTTAAATATAGATGAAATAACGCTTGAATGACAAAAAGCGCCCTGATACTAAAAAGCATCAGGGCGTCTTTTTTTATTGCATAGGAAATTGCGTAATTACGCCCCGCCGTTTGGCTGACTTAAAGAAAAATCAAAGATACAATAGGCGGGGGGCGGTGGATGTTTTTGAGGTAGGAGCGGTGTTGCTGAGGTCGGTTTTTGAAAAAAATTGTGTCATATTTGACGGATGCGAATATACTGATAGAGAAAAAGGATAATTGGAGGCTCATTATGAATAAAACAAGAACCGTCTGTAAGGTGTTGGGTGTGGCATTGCTGTCATTTGGGCTTGGAATACTGTCCTCCTTCTTTTTGCCTGCTACGGTGTTGATAGTAATAGAATCGATCTTGATAATAGCGGTGGGTCTCATATATTTTTCATGCAAGTGAGGTTTGTTTTATGAAAATAGTAGTATGGCGTTCCCCGAGGATACTGGCACCGTTTCTGAGAAAGATATTCGGTATTCGAAAAGCACCCAAAGACAAAACATAAGATACAAAGCAGAACATAAAAGATGCGGGGAAGACCTTTTAAAAATGGTCTTCCCCGCATCGGGTATACGCCTGTATTATTTTGCGTCACTCGGAAAGCCCGACGAACGTGTGATGTTTTTGTCCGCTGCCCACATCGCCTCGACCCCCTCTGTTGCCTCGACCAGCGCCTTGCCTTGCTCAAGCGGCATATTAAAGAGTGCTGTCGTGAGCGCATCGCACACGGCGCTGTTTTCTCCGAGAACGCTCACCGAGTCAAAATGCTCGGAGGGATAGAGCGTATCTGGGTTTATGATATGATGATATTCTTTGCCATCATACACGAATTTGCGCTCGTATGTGCCGCTGGTAACAAGCGAGGTGCCGTTTAGCTCAACGGTGGTCAGGTGAGTGTTGTATTGCTCGTATGGACTCTGCACGGAGACTCTCCACGGAGTGTTCTCCGTTTTTTGACCTATTGTGATAACATTACCGCCGATATTGATCGCATAGCCGTCTGTCACGCCTGTGTCCTTCAGAGCATTTGCCGCAATATCCGCAGCATAGCCCTTTGCTACCGCTCCGACGTCGAGCGACATTTCCCCGTCTGCCAAATACACGGTCATGTTTTCACGGTCAACTATTATATCTGTTATATCCGAGTGCTCGGCTGCCTTACTCAGCTCTGCCTGTGTCGGCAGAGGGGCAGAGCCCGACTGCTCGGTGTTTTTTTCTCTGCACTCATGCCAAAGCTTCAGCACACTGCCCATTGCGATATTTACGCTGCCGTCCGTTTTTTCGTACATTCGGATCGAGAACTCAATGAGAGATATTATCTTTTCGTCGACCTTGACAGGAGATACGCCCGCATTTTTGTTTACCGAAGCGAGGTTGTTCATGCCCTCATACTCACGGTAGATATCAAAGAGCCGTGAACATTCGTACAGGGTGTCCTTTACTTGCTTGCAGTTGTCGTCAAAACGCTCCGAGTCGTCCTCGTAGGCAATGACGGTGACGAAGGTGTCGAACATATCGTAGTATGTCTCGCTGTGCATCTCTTTGCTCGGAGCACAGCCGAAGATGCCGCACCCGAGCAGTGCCGTGCAAATAGCCAAAGCTGTCCTTGCTGCAGTTTTTATAAGCATAGATCACCTTTTATATCATTTGCGTGGTTTTATAATTTTAAGAATTTACGTCATTCGCTTCTCAGTGCTACGACAGGGTCCTTTTTCGCTGCAATTTTTGACGGGACAAGTCCTGCTACAAAGGTAAGAAGCATACTGATGCACACAAGTATTATTGCGGCAACGGGAGGCAGAGCGGCTCCGATGTTGTTGATGCCGGATACCGCACGGATGATAGCGTTTACGGGGAAGCACAGCAATATCGTTGCGGCAATTCCGATAAATCCGGAAACAAAGCCGACAATGAGCGTTTCTGCGTTAAATACCCTCGATATGTCTCCCTTTGAAGCTCCGATAGCACGCAGTATTCCTATTTCCTTTGTTCTTTCGAGCACGCTTATATATGTGATGATACCTATCATTATCGAGGATACGACCAGAGAGATAGAAACAAAGGCAATGAGAACATAGGAGATAACATTGATGATAGTGCTGATACCGCTCATCATCAGCGCAACATAGTCTGTGTAGCTTATCTTGTCCTCTTCTGCCACTCCCTTGTTGTATTCTTCTATAATGTCGGATATTTTGTCCTTATCCTCAAAGGTGTCGGCATATATATTTATAGATGAGGGACTGTCAAAGTCAACATACCCGAGCTGCTCGAGTCTTTCTTCGTGTGAAAGCTCGGAAAACTCCGTCGGCATAAAGCTGTCGTGATATTCAGCGAGTGTTGCTTCGCCGAGCGTTGCAAGCAATCCGTCGAGCATAGCTGAGAGCTGCTCGGCACTCATGGAAGACAGAGCCGCCTCCGTCTGAGCCGCATATGTCTGTGTTGCTATAGCTGCGGCAAGCTCATTCATAGCAAAGTCTATCTCTTCCTCTGTCATTTTTTCAATATATGTTGAGATCGAGCTTGCGTCCATTCCAGATTGCTTTGAGTACATATCGATCAACGCCGCTTTCTTTGATGCGGTATCGGGGTACTGCGCAAGGATCTGTGCGCTCATCTGTGCGAGCATTTCGTCCGAGGGCACGGAGCTTATCTGTGTGTAGAGAAGTGCCTTTTGCGCTGTTGTGAGCTTGCCGACATATGTAATGAAACGCTCCTTTTTTTGCGCATCGTTCAGATCATCGTTGCTTCCGTCGTCAAATTCAAGGCCGTTTACGACATCACGCTTTGTGTCGTTGCGCTGTGCCTCTACAACGGCAGAGCTGTTTGTCTGTGCTATTACGTATTCGGTCAACGCAGAGGTGTATCCGACAGTACCCGAGAGAGCCGTTGAGATCGCATCGGGGTTGGGTCTGATAATTCCGCATACCTTGAGATCAAGTCCCGTATCCTCGTCGCCTATGGCAAGAGACATGAAGGTCTCGTTTTCTCTCATATCGGTATAGGTCTCGGTCGTGCTGTCGTATTTGTAGTAGTCATCGGGTAAGAGCAGCTTGAAGCTCAGCGAGCATATCTGCTCGTAGGAATAGCTCTCCTCTCCGTAGCTTTCGTCCTTTTTGCCTGCCATGACGTCCTTGAACATCTGCTCGATCTCAGAGTCGTCCTTCAGTCCAAGAGAGTAAAGCGACAGGTCGCTTACTTCATTGTTTTCGTTGAGGATGAGCACGATATCGCTCTTGTCCTCGGGCCACTCACCGTACACAAGGTCATACTGGTCGTATATGAGTTGATTTAGCCCCTCTCCGTCCTTTGCCGAGAGTATTTCGCTCCATATCTTGAGTCCCATAGAGCCCATGGTGCTCTGCTCGGTCATAGATGCCATGCCGCCTGTCATTTCCTCTGTCATTATCTTGTCAAATACGTTTGACGGCTCGACCTGCTTTATACCGAACTCGGTGTCGGCGTATATGTACAGAGGCGTTTCATATCCGTACCGTACCGCACTTGCATATTTGCCAAAGCCCTCCGTGTCAGACTCAATAAAATCCTTGAAGTCAGCGAGGTTGTTCTTCTTTGTTTCCGCTCCCATATATGATGTGAGCATCTCATACATGATGGTGTTCGAATATACCCTGCCGTCTTCTCTGTTTTCTTTCTTTTCGGCACTCTCCATGAGGCTTGCCATGATACTGCTCATGTCCAGCTCCTCAGCCATGAGCTGAATGGGGTAGCTTGAGAGGGTGTCCTTTTGCACGGTGTTTATGTATGAGTTTATACCGTTTGAAAGAGAAAGAATGAGCGCAATACCGATAATTCCGATAGACCCTGCAAAGGAGGTGAGAAAGGTTCTGCCCTTCTTTGTCATGAGGTTGTTTTTGGATAGAGAAATTGCCGTGAGGTGTGACATCGGCTTTTTCTTTTGCTTTTTCGCTTTTTTGCGGCTCTGTGCAGGCACCGCGGATGATGATGCCAAAGCCACCCCTGCCGCTTTGCTCTCGGTGTCAGGCGACTTTGCCGCCTCGCTTGTCGGGTCATACGGCATCGTGTCTCCGACGACCAGACCGTCCTTGAGCGATATTATACGGGTGGAATAGCGCTGTGCAAGCTCTGGGTTGTGCGTTACCATGATAACGAGTCTGTCCTTTGCGACTTCTTTAAGAAGCTGCATTACCTGCTCGCTTGTCACACTGTCAAGCGCACCCGTCGGCTCGTCAGCGAGGAGTATGTCGGGGTTGTTTACCAGCGCTCTTGCAATGGCAACACGCTGCATCTGACCGCCCGACATCTGAGAGGGGCGCTTTTTGAGCTGGTCGCCCAGTCCCACCTTTTCGAGCGCTTCGGTAGCACGCTTTTTTCTCTCCGACTTTGATACTCCCGAAAGCGTGAGCGCAAGCTCTACGTTTGACAGTACACTTTGATGAGGGATGAGGTTGTACGACTGAAAAACAAAGCCGATAGAGCTGTTTCTGTATACGTCCCAGTCCCCGTCACGGTAGTCCTTTGTGCTTCTGTTGTTGATGACGAGATCCCCCGAGGTGTATCGATCAAGACCGCCGATGATATTGAGCATGGTCGTCTTTCCGCAGCCGGAGGGACCGAGTATGGATACAAACTCATTTTTGCGAAAGCTTATGTTTATTCCGCGCAGAGCCTTTACACCGTCTGCGCCCGCAAGATATTCCTTGCAGATGTTTCTGAGTTCTAACATTTTCTGCCTTTCTATGTATATAAAAATTTATTTATTTCTTTGTATGCTTGGGTATACGCAGTGCGCCGTTTGACCTTTATTTTTGTCTTGCGACAGTTTTTGCGTTTTTACGCCACAAACTATTGACAAATTGTGGACTTTGATGTATAATTGCTTGTAATTTTGATGCAACTACCGAGGTGTATATGGAAATAAATATATGCAGCGACCATGTCAAGACGAAAAACGGGATAAAGAGCGACAAGCGGCTGCTGAGAACCAAAAAGGCTATCATCTCTGCGCTCATCGAGCTTCTTACCGTAAAGGACATTTCGGATATCACGGTCACAGAGCTGACGCAAAAGGCGGGTATCAACCGCAAGACCTTTTATCTTCACTATGACAGGATAGAGGATATCATCACCGATTTTTCAGCCGACCTTTACGCTTTTTTTGACAAGGTACTCAGCGCTCGGACGGCATCTGACGGAAGCACGGATATCGGTGAGCTTTTTTATGCGATCAACCGTGCCATCACAGACAATCTTGAGTTTTTCCGCTGTTTTGTCCGCAGCGGCGCTTATCATATATTTATCAGCTCTGCAATGCGCCGTCAGTATGTAAACGGTATCAAGGTGTCACTCGGTGAGTTTTTCGGTAACAGCGTTATCAGCCCGTACGCAATAGAGTATGTTGTCAGCGGTGTCAGCGCCATGTACACAAAGTGGCTGAGCACCGAGCTGCCTACCATCAGCCTTGATGCTCTTTCCGACTGTGCCTGTGAGCTTGTTCTCTCAAGCTTCAGATATCTTATCGGAGGGGAATATGAATAATCTTGCGCAAAAAAAGAATAAGTCCGTCAGGTGTGAGGATTGTCTTTATTACGACTACGACGAGGAGTATGAAGAATACCTGTGCCGAATGTCGCTTGACGAGGACGAGATGGTGCGTTTTTTGCACTCGGGCACGGGCGTTTGTCCCTATTACCGTTTCTATGACGAGTACAAGAGCGTTCAAAAGCAGATATAATGCCCGACTGATGATAGATAATTATAAAAAACAAACAAGGCATAGATATATAGTAATTGTAAACATAATGTTAATTTGTGCGGCGGATGCGAAAAAAGCATCGTCTGCATCCGAGCTGTCGCTCATAAGAAAGGGAAAGCATGAAATATTCTGTAGGAATTGATATAGGCTCGACCACAACGAAGATAGTTGTGCTCAGAGGGGACGAGCGTATCTATGAAAAGTATGAAAGACACATGGCGAGAGTGAGGGAAAAGACCGCACAAATGCTCTCGGAAATAATTGAGCTGTGTGAGGGAGAACCTGTAAAGCTGTGCATCTCCGGCTCTGCGGGACTGGGTCTGTGCGAGGACACGGGCATCAGCTTCGTTCAGGAGGTATATGCCACCACTCAAACGGTAAAGGCGCTTGAGGAGGATGTATCCTGCGTTATAGAGCTTGGCGGAGAGGATGCGAAAATAATTTTCTTCGGTGCGGGTACCGATGAGAGAATGAACGGCTCGTGTGCGGGCGGTACGGGTGCGTTTATCGACCAGATGGCTACGCTGCTCGACATGAGCGTTGACGAGCTTGACGCTTTGAGCATGAACTATCAGAGGGTCTATCCCATAGCCTCAAGATGCGGCGTTTTTGCAAAGACTGACATTCAGCCTCTGCTCAATCAGGGAGCACGCAAGGAGGATGTCGCACGCAGTATATACATGGCAGTTGTAAATCAGACCGTAGCAGGACTTGCGCAGGGTCGCAAGATAACGGGAAAGGTACTGTTTCTGGGCGGACCGCTACATTACTGCAAGGGACTCGGACAGTGCTTTTGCGAGGTGCTGGGGCTTGATGAAGAGCATGCAGTATTCCCCGAATATGCACTTGTCTCCGTGGCTCTCGGAGCGGCTATATGCGCCGAGAAGTCCGGTACTGTCATAACGATAGAGGAAGCGATAGATAAGATAAACAACGCAAGATCACGTGAGCTGAGAGGCAGAATGCCCAGACTTTTCTCAAGCAGGGAGGAGTACGAGCGCTTTGCCGCCAGACACGCAAAGGCGACCGTGCCCGAGATAGACATAAACGCCTACAGAGGAAAAGCATACCTCGGTATCGACTGCGGAAGCACCACCACAAAGCTCACGCTGATATCGGAGGACAAGAGCATACTTTATTCCTATTACGCATCGAACAAGGGAGATCCCGTATCTGTCGTAAAGGAGCAGCTTTGCAAAATATACGAGGCGTGCGGCGACAGAATAAAAATACTCGGAAGCGCTGTCACGGGCTACGGCGAGGAGCTTATCAAAAACGCATTTATGTGCGACTACGGAATAGTTGAAACGATAGCCCACTACACAGCGGCAAAGCATTTTATGCCAAACGTGGATTTTATCCTTGACATAGGCGGTCAGGACATAAAATGCTTTAAGATAAAGAACGGCGCCATCGACAGCATAATGCTCAACGAGGCGTGCTCGTCGGGCTGCGGCTCTTTTCTCGAAACCTTCGCAAGATCCATGAACTGCGAGATAGACGAGTTTGCCCGCAGAGGCCTTGAGGCTGATGCCCCCGTAAATCTCGGCAGCCGTTGTACCGTGTTTATGAACAGCGGAGTCAAGCAGTCTCAAAAGGAGGGTGCGACCGTCGAGGATATATCGGCGGGACTTTCGGTAAGCGTTATCAAAAACGCAATTTACAAGGTCATCAGAGCCTCCTCCGCCTCAGAGCTGGGAGAAAATATCGTTGTGCAGGGCGGTACTTTTTACAACGATGCGGTGCTTCGTGCTTTTGAGACAGAGCTTGGGCATGATGTCGTGCGCCCGAATATTGCGGGGCTGATGGGTGCTTTCGGTGCGGCGATATACGCTATGAAGTCACAGCACAGCACGCTTATTGACGAACAGGGGCTGCGTGACTTTACCCATACTTCAAGATCGAGCGTCTGCCGCGGCTGTACCAACAACTGCCGTCTGACGGTCAACAGCTTCGGGGAGAGAAAATTCATCTCGGGCAACAGATGCGAGAGAGGTCTTGGTATAAAGACAAATGTTTCAGACAGGCTCAATATGTACGAGTACAAGAGAGAGCTGCTCTCTCAGCTGAAGACGGAAAATGCGGTGAGAAGCGAGGTCATCGGACTTCCGTATGCTCTCGGTATGCTCGAGCTGCTTCCGCTCTGGCACGGAATATTCAGCTCGCTCGGTTTTAAGGTAAAGGTAAGCGAGCCGTCTACCAGACGTACTTATGAAAAGGGACAGTTCTCTATCCCCTCCGACACCGCCTGCTACCCCGCAAAGCTCATGCACGGACACATAGCGGAGCTTATATCGGACGGCGTGGACGCTATCTTTTATCCGTCTGTTACATACAATATAGACGAGCATTGCTCGGACAATCACTACAACTGCCCTGTTGTTGCATACTATTCGGAGCTGCTGTGCGGTAATGTTGATGAGCTGAGCGACAAAAACTTCCTTCATCCTTTTCTCAATATCAACAACCCCCGTGAGCTTGCCCGTGAGCTTTACAATATGCTTTCCGAGCGCTTTGGCTCTATAGACAAAAAAGCGGTCGCAAAGGCGGTAAAGGACGGCTTTGCCGCTTATAACGGTTATATGGCAAAGGTAAAGGAGAAGGGCAAGAGCATCCTTGCCGCCGCAAGAAAAGCGGGACAGCGCATCATGATACTTGCGGGCAGACCCTACCACATCGACCCCGAGATATGCCACGGAATAGACAGACTTGCGACCTCGCTCGGCTTTGCCGTTGTGAGCGAGGACAGCGTGTGCGACCTTGCACAGAAAAAGGTACGCCCCAATGTTCTCAACCAATGGACGTATCATTCCAGACTCTACCGTGCGGCGCAATATGCGTGTGAGTGTGATGACGTCGAGCTTGTACAGCTGGTGTCGTTCGGCTGCGGAGTTGACGCTATTACCACGGACGAGGTAAGAGAAATACTTGAGTCTCAGGGCAAGATATATACACAGCTTAAAATAGACGAGATAACCAATCTCGGAGCCGTAAAGATACGCCTGCGCTCGCTTATCGGCGCACTTGATGAAAGGAGGGCATAAGCATGAGACGGGACGGATATGTTGAATTTACAAAGCAGATGAGGGACGAGTACACGATACTTGCGCCCAATATGCTGAGCATACATTTTTCGCTTTTACTGCAGGTATTCCGTGATGAGGGAATGAAGATCGACCTGCTCGATTCCACGGGACCGCACATAGCCGAAAAGGGACTGAAATACGTCCACAACGACACCTGCTATCCTGCGATACTTGTTATCGGTCAGTTTATCGACGCTATCGAGAGCGGAAAATACGATCCGCACAAAATAGCACTGATATACTTCCAAACGGGCGGCGGATGCCGAGCGTCAAACTACATTTCGCTTTTGAGAAAGGCTCTCGCAAAGGCGGGCTACCCATACATACCTGTTATATCCTTCAGCTTTGCGGGACTTGAAAGGCACTCAGGCTTTAAGCTGACTCTGCCAATTATCCACCGCCTTGCGTACGCTCTGCTGTACGGGGATCTGATACTTTCGCTTGTCAATCAGACAAAGCCGTATGAAAAAAACAAGGGAGATGCCGACAGACTTGCGCATGAGCTCTCGCACAGACTCGCACATGAAATGAAAGAGGACGGTGTCTCATACGCAAAGTGCCGTGCAAAATGCGCCGAAATAGTCGAAATGTTCAAGGCGATAGAGCAGGACAGAAGCGAGCGCAAGGTAAAGGTTGGTGTGGTCGGAGAGATATACGTAAAATATTCGCCGCTCGGTAACAACGCACTTGAGCAATTTCTGGTAGAGCAGGGGGCTGAAGCGGTGTTCTTGGGGCTTCTTGATTTTATGCTTTACAGCTTATACAATTCGGTCGTAGACTATGAGCAGAACAGACGTGGCAGTTATCTCAAGTGCCGTGTGATGAAGTGGCTGTGCAGCTTCCTTGTGTCAAAGCAAAAGGACATCTTCTCACTTATCGGAGAGGGCGGCGTTTACACCGTGCCCCCGTCCTTTGACCATACTCTTAAAATAATCAAGCCCTACCTTAATCACGGTGTCAAGATGGGTGAGGGGTGGCTACTTCCCGCCGAGATGCTCGAGCTTCACTCGATGAATGTAAAGAATATCATTTGCGCTCAGCCGTTTGGCTGTCTTCCCAATCACATAGTGGGAAAAGGAATGATGAAGCCGATAAGAGACAGAAATCCCGATATCAACATCGTTGCTATCGACTATGACGCAAGCGCATCGAGAGTAAATCAGGAAAACAGAGTAAAGCTCATGCTCGCAAATGCCCGTGAGGCGCTGCTTTCTGAGCAGGAGCAGGCACAGACAGAGGTGCGCTCACAGACGCAGGAGCAAAAGCAAGAAGCTTTGGTCTGATGCTTCGGCTTTTGTACCTCAGCTGATAACTCTTTAAAAACAATAAAATTATTACCCTCTGGGGATGTAAAGAAACTCCGTTTCTTTACATCCCCTTTTTGTCGCATAGGACATTGCATTTGTTTATACGCTCGTGTCATACCGAGCGAGCGGATGCGAGTCGAACTCCGAGCAAAGCGCAGGAGCGGCGGGGCGAAAGTTGTGACGGTATCTCGGGCGATAAACAGAGCGACGGTGACAGGTGAGTGCTGTACATTTCCGCACGAGATTCCACTCGGCTGAGCCTCGTGCTTTTGCTTGCACATAACGCCGTCAACTGCCAAATATAACTTTGAAATTTTCGGGTTTTCGCAATATTTGAGCTTTTTCAAAGTCGTATTATTAGCACTCCCTGCATAAGAGTGCTAATAATTTGCTTTTATGATACAGAATGTTCATACTTTTGTAACAAAGTGGTTGTAGTATAAAGTAGCAGACAGATACGGATAATAATAACACATACAGTACACACAATATCGGTACAAAACCGAGCGAGCGTGTATGTCTGCGCATACAAAAAAAACACACAAATTCACAAGCAAAAAGGTTCATGAGAGGAGGACACTGATATGAATGCTCAGAACTTTACACAAAAATCTATCGAAGCGATCAACGGCGCACAAATGATTGCCAAGCAAAACGCAAACCAGCAGCTGACGGATGCGCATCTTCTGCTGTCTCTTCTCGAGGAAAGCGACGGACTTTGCTCGGAGCTTGTCAAAAACTGCGGTGCCGACCCGACACGGCTCAAGGACGAGGTGAGCGAACATATAAACACCTTGCCAAAGGTCTCGGGTGCGTCAAACGTGAGCGTATACCTGTCATCTGCCGCAGAGGCGGTGTTTGACGAGGCTCAGTCACAGGCAAAGAAAATGTCCGACGAATACATCTCGGTGGAGCATCTGTTTTTGGCGCTTATCACAAAGGGTACAGACAAGATAAAAAAGCTGCTTTCTTCCCGAAATATCACAAAGGATGCGGTGCTGGAGGCGCTTCGCAAGATCAGAGGCAACAGTCGAGTTACGAGTGAAAACCCCGAGGCTACCTATGACGTTCTCAAAAAGTACGGCACCGACCTTGTGCAGATGGCAAGAGAGCAAAAGCTCGACCCTGTCATCGGCCGTGACGACGAGATAAGAAACGTCATCCGCATACTTTCGAGAAAACGCAAAAACAACCCCTGTCTCATCGGTGAGCCGGGTGTCGGTAAGACGGCGATAGCAGAGGGGCTTGCGCTTCGTATAGTTCGAGGGGACGTACCGGACAACCTGCGCAACCGCACGGTCTTCTCGCTTGACATGGGTGCGCTCGTTGCGGGAGCGAAGTATCGGGGTGAGTTTGAGGAAAGGCTCAAGGCGGTGCTCAATGAAGTAAAGCAGTCCGAGGGGCAGATCATACTTTTCATTGATGAGCTTCACACGATAGTCGGCGCAGGTAAAAGCGACGGTGCGATGGACGCAGGAAACCTGCTAAAGCCCATGCTTGCAAGAGGAGAGCTTCATTGTATAGGCGCTACCACTCTTGACGAATACAGAAAATATATCGAAAAGGATGCGGCGCTCGAGCGCAGATTTCAGCCTGTGCTCATCGACGAGCCGACGGTCGAGGACACGATAAGCATCCTCAGAGGAATTAAAGAAAGATACGAGGTGTATCACGGAGTAAAGATACACGACTCGGCGCTTATCAGTGCGGCGGTGCTGTCAAACAGATATATCTCCGACAGATTTTTGCCCGATAAGGCGATCGACTTGGTTGATGAAGCCTGCGCTTTGATAAAGACGGAAATGAACTCGATGCCGACCGAGATGGACGAAATATCGAGAAAGATAATGCAGCTTGAGATAGAGTCTGCGGCACTTTCAAAGGAAACAGACAAGCTCTCGCTTTCACATCGTTCTGAGATCGAGGCGGAGCTGAGAGAGCTCAAGGAAGAGTTTTCTGCCATGAGCGCCAAGTGGGAAAATGAGAAAAACGCTATCGGCAAGGCGCAGAAAATAAGAGAGCAGATAGAGCAGACCAATGCTTCTATCGAGAAGGCGCAGGCAGAGTATGATCTCAACCGTGCGGCTGAGCTGAAATACGGAGTATTGCCAAAGCTCGTAAAGGAGCTTGAGCAAGAGGAAGCAAAGGAGGCAGAGCAGCATCGGACACTTCTGCGTGACACGGTAGGCGAGGAGGAGATATCCCGAATAGTATCGAGATGGACCAACATCCCGGTATCAAAGCTCGCACAGAGCGAAAGAGACAAGCTGCTGACTTTGCCCGATATCCTTCATAAAAGAGTTATCGGACAGGACGAGGCAGTGCAAAAGGTCGCTGATGCCATTTTGCGTTCACGTGCGGGAATAAAGGATGAGCGCAGACCCATAGGCTCGTTTTTGTTCCTCGGTCCTACGGGCGTGGGAAAGACCGAGCTTGCAAAGGCGCTTGCGGAGGCTTTGTTTGACGATGAAAAGAGCATCGTACGTATCGACATGAGCGAGTATATGGAAAAATACTCGGTATCACGACTTATCGGAGCGCCTCCCGGATATGTGGGATACGATGAGGGCGGACAGCTCACCGAGGCTGTAAGGAGAAAACCGTATGCGGTAGTGCTCTTTGACGAGATAGAAAAGGCACATCCCGATGTGTTCAACGTGCTTTTGCAGGTA
The DNA here is from genome assembly GCA_045120955.1 of Eubacteriales bacterium. Classification (GTDB taxonomy): domain Bacteria; phylum Bacillota; class Clostridia; order Oscillospirales; family CAG-272; genus JAZMZS01. The sequence continues at coordinate 28,419 of JBGVFH010000047.1, forward strand.
CTTGACGACGGCAGAATAACTGACAGTCAGGGAAGAGTGGTTGATTTTAAAAACACTATCATTATCCTGACATCCAACCTCGGCTCGGACATTATTCTTGACGGCATAAACGGCAAGGGTGAAATATCAGAGGAGGCAAAAGCGGGCGTCGGCGCATTGCTTCGCCGCAGCTTCCGTCCCGAGTTTCTCAACAGACTTGACGAGACGGTAATGTACAAGCCTCTTACAAGAGCGGATATCGACAGCATAATCGAGCTGTTGCTCGCCGATATAAGAAAGCGCCTTGAGCAAAAGCAGCTTAGGCTGTCTGTCGACGATGAGGCAAAGCGCTTTATTGCTGACAGCGCATACGACCCGATGTACGGCGCAAGACCGCTGAAGAGATTTTTGCAGTCGAGCGTTGAGACTCTTGCGGCGAAAAAAATAATTGCAGACGACCCTGCCCCGGACACGGAAATAAAAATAACCCTCCGTGACGGAGAGCTTGCGGTGCTCTGATAATTACAGGTACTTGCACCCACACAGACAGTTTGTACGGGTATTCGGCGAGGGGAAGACCTTCTGAGGGAGGTTTTCCCCTCGCCTTTTCGTTATATAAAAAATACGGAGAAAGCCTCATGAGACTTTCTCCGTATAAACAAAGGTATTTTTGCCCGTATCGGCAAAAGAGCCGTCCGTTTATTGATGATAGGGGGCTGAGAGTGCAAGCATATAATTGCTCACACCAAGCTCGGCAAAGGTTTGAAGTGCAAGAGCGGTGCAATGCTCACACCCGTCTCCCGCCTCAATGTATGCCCTCGAGGAAAATCTCTGCATCAGTACAAGCGACCGCTCGATGCTTTGCACAAGCATACTTTTTGCCGTTTGAGCTGCATCCTCGCTTGCCGTGTCCGTGTCTGATGTGCCCGTGCTCACACTTGCGCCGGTGTCGGGCTGAGTGACGGCACTCTCTCCCCCCTCGGTGCTCTCGGGTGCTTTCGGCGGGGCAATGCTTGCGAGGGTAGAAAACTCATGTGTAAAATCAAAAGCAATAAAGTCGAAAATATCATCCAGCTTTGCCGCATATACGGTATCGCCGTACAGTACGCTTGCGGGAATGCAAATACCTATCGCAAGCTCGGGTGCCGTGTTTTTTATTTGCAGAGCATAGGAATATAAAAAGTCCGCATCGCCGCTTTCAATACCGCACAGCACCACCTCTCTCAGCCCGAGCGCATACGCCTCGCCGAGAAGTGACAGCTCATAGCTTCTGCGCTGCTCCGACACCTCTCTGTAATCCTCCGTCATAGACAAGACCGTGAAGGATGCGCTGACACCGATGCTGCTTTTCTGAGCCTTTTCAATAAACGCAGACAGGTCGATATTGCCGCTCTGTGCGGAATACGCCTTTTCGTACACGGCGCTTTTGTACCTCGGTGCGCCGTTTGTATCGAGCAGCTCTATAAATACAGCCGAGCCTGCGCTGTAGCTGTGCAATGCCGCTTGTGCATTCTCATCAGAATCATAGGCGGACGAAAGCAGCATTTTTGCACTCATATAGCCGACAGACAGCTTTTCATACCCGTCATACGGAAATTCAACACCCGCATCCGCACCGTGTGCGCTGTCGTCTGTGTCACCGGTTATATCGGAGGACAGAGTGTTCAGATACGCACCGAGAGCAATGCTTGCGCCTATCATTAAGATCACGGCTGTGACTATCAGTATCGGAGCTTTGTTTATCGGTTTTCTGTGAGCCTTGTATCTCGACTGCTTGTAGTGCTTGAGCTTTTTCATTTTGTCCTCCTTTCATGCTTTGTGTTTTCGTCCCCCGCTTTAGTCAAGTGAGATCAGTGCGGGGTCGATCTCTGAGAAAAGCGCCGTCTCGGTAATCGTGACCGTTTCCTGCTTTGCGTCTACCTTTTCATAAAACTTGCAGGTAAGATAGCGATCTTTTAGCTCTTCATACTGCTGCTCGATATAGTCGCTGTCCTTTTCAAGACGCTTGATTATATGAAAGCCGTCCGACAGCTCAAGTATCTCGCTTACCTCTCCCACGTCAAGAGCGAATGCGACGTCTTCAAACTTTTCGCTCATGTATCCTCTTGTGATGTAATAGCCGTGCTTCGTCATCGTATAGTCGTTTGAGTAGTTGGCAACAAGAGTGTCAAAGTCCTCGCCGCTTGCCGCCTTTTTGTAAGCCTCCTCGGCGGTCTTTTTGTTCTTTTCGTATTCCTCGCCGTTTTCGCTGTCGATGTATATCTGCTTTACACAGATAAACTCATCGCCGTACAGAGCGGCGCTTACCGTCTCATCGTCGGAAGCAATAACTCCGCTCTCTCCTATCATTTTTGTATACAGCGTCTCTTCGCAAAGGTCGACTGCGGTAACGTATCGCAATACGTCCTCTGTCATGAAGTTTGCCTTAAGCGCCTTTTTAAATCCTTTTTCGCCCGTCTTGTCGTTTTCCTCGTCGATATACTGTGCCTTTATCTGAGCTATGGTGTCGTCAACACGGCTCTGTATATCAGTGCTGTCAGTGCTGATGCCGTATTCCGCACACATGGCGACCACAGCATAAATACCTCGCAAAGACTCATAGCAGGATGCCTTTATATCCGAGTATATCTGAGCAGAATTCTCGGCGAGCTGCTCTTGCGTATAGGCAGACTTGTAATTGAGGAAAAAGTAACGGTACAGACCGTAGCTGACGCTGTAGCCCGATGCCGTGAGCACCGTCTCCGACTCAGCAATGTTGTTTTCGTCCTTTGTGTTGCCGCATGAGCACAAAAGAGTGCCGAATAT